>JAFDIG010000181.1 GCA_019308145.1 Deltaproteobacteria bacterium
TGATAAATCAATTAATCTTCTTCTATTTATAGGCCATGCATGAAATGTAGCAGCAAGTTCATAAAGAATCATAACCCATTCATCCACTGAAATCCAGAAATCCTGTACAGAAAGCTTTGCTGATAACTCTATCTCTTTATAACATTCTGAAGAAAATATCTCTTTCCATAATACTCCGAATTGATTAAACCCCATCTTGAATCTATTAACCAATCTTTCTAAATCTATATTGATAGGATCAGGCTCTTGTGTACTAATAGTTCCAAATGTTTCTACTTCCTCGCTATCTTTCACATTTTTCCAGAATGTTTCATATCTCTCCATTAGAGAAAAAAGAGTCCATATTATCTGCCTAAACATAGGGCCAAGATCATAAGATGGATCTTTAACATCATGGATCTTAAGCCCTAAATTTGCTTGACATATCTTTTTCCCTTGAG
Source organism: Deltaproteobacteria bacterium (assembly GCA_019308145.1). Lineage (GTDB taxonomy): Bacteria > Desulfobacterota > JAFDIG01 > JAFDIG01 > JAFDIG01 > JAFDIG01. The sequence continues at coordinate 441 of JAFDIG010000181.1, forward strand.
TTATCGCGCTTGTAGTCATCCAGATATCAACTCCATAATAAGCTACGTCAGTTTCCCAAACATCATCCTCAATGTAAAATTTTGCCATATCAAGTGAAAATGCAAAATCACCACCAATTGGTTGTCTAATCCTTTTTCCATATAGAGCACGTGTAAGATTATAGACAATGTTATTTGTGATTGTAGCATCATATTTATATCTGGTATAAATTGGTGCTACAAATTGATATCCTTTGTATAAAACAGGGGATATCAAGTATAATACCCAGTCTGATGTAATAGAACGAAGGTCTGAGTCAACTACAGCACATGCTTTTACTTGTAATCGTGTTGCTGCTTCAAAAATAGACCGAAGAGCACTGCCTTTTCCTGGCTTTCCCCTGTAAATAGATACAATTTTTTCCTGCCATGGTTTTATCTCAAATTCCTTAGCTACTTCACGTGTGTCGTCAGTGGACCCTCCGTCTGCTACCATGATTACAGAACGATTGTTTTTGAAATGTTTGTGTAAACCATGGCTAACCATCTGAATTACATGTGCAATAGTTTTCTCATTATTATAAGATGGTATGCCAACTAAGATATCTGCTTTTTCTATCTCCTCCAACCTTTTTGCAGTGTAGGAACGAAGAGCTGTAGCAAATTTCATTGATTTTTTTTACCTTTCAAAAATTTATATAAAAAGCTTGAATATAAAAAAATCTATTATAACGTCTAAATTCAGCGGTGGCATTTATGCTATCTACTGGAATGGGTATTAGTAGTTTTTCCATTTATAAAAATATCAACATTTTTCCTTAAGTTTAAGCTTGCTTTTTTATAGCATGGTTTATGGCTTTTAGTATCTATTTTTTTTAATGATCTTTCTGTCAGAACGTTGTTTAACAAATAGGAAACATTGTATATATTTCATAGTTTTTTCAATTTGTCTAATTATAATATGATACATAATTTTATAAATAAAACAATCTTTTTTATTAAGGTAAAAACGCTTTTTAAAGAGAGAAGAGATTTTTTAAGGGATGGAAAAAAGTCTTGACAAAATGAGGATAACTTTATTATATTATATAAAGAAAAGGCGGATAGCTCAGGTGGGAGAGCGTCGGCCTTACAAGCCGAAGGTCGCAGGTTCAAGCCCTGTTCCGCCTACCATTTAATTTTAGCGGGGGCGTAGTTAAGCTGGTTATAACGCCGGCCTGTCACGCCGGAGGCCGCGAGTTCGAGTCTCGTCGCTCCCGCCATTAAGTTTTCTTTATTTTTTCTAACCTTAAATTTTCTTCTTGATAATCTTTTAAAAATTTTTATTTTTTATATTTTTTTATTATTGATTTAAAGATTTGGCTATTCTTTTGATACTATAATAATATCTTGAAAACTTAAAAAATCTTCTCTCCCACACCAAGAACCATAATAAATAGGTTTTATGATTTTTAGCCCATTTTTTTTGATTAAATCTATAATAAAGGACTCATCATATGATATAGCAATTTCAGGGATATTGGGATCTATTGTCTTGTAATTTCCAAATTCATATTTAAAGTTCAGAGAACTTTTTTTAATATTGATAAGCTTATATGATTCTTTATTTAATAAAAAGAAGGTTAACAAACATCTTTTATTCCTTTTAATTACACGTGCAATCTCACTTAAATAATGGTCAACATCCTTTGGCAACATATGAGTAAAGACTGATGTAAGAAATACAAAATCAAATGATTCATCCTCATAGGGGAATTTATATCCATTTGCATTCAATTTCCCTTTTGGATTGTAGTTTTTGTTGAAAATATCAGCTAACTGAAAATGAAAATTTGGATATTTTGTAGAGATATTTTCTTTACACCAATTAATCTCGTCAGGAATAATATCAAATCCTTCGTAACTACCCATTTGATTTAAATATTTTGTTAGAGGAATTGCCATTCTTCCGATACCACATCCAACATCTAAAACCCTATCATTTGGTTTTAGAGCGCCTAATTCTATAAAATACCTTAAAAAATTTTCCCCAATTTTTTTAAAGTCACCATCACCAACAAAGGTTTTCCTTCTTGGTGGGATTAATTCATCTTTTTGAGCGAAAAGAAAATCGCTGGTATCTAAAATTAAATAATAAATCTTACGTATCGTTGATCTGATTGGCCTTGGAATGAATTGTTTTAAAAGATTATTCATATTTATATATAAAAGATGAAGTTGTAGAAGGGGTCCTATTATTTTAGAGAAGTAAAATTCATGTTATTTGCTAATAATTGTAAAAACTTTTGGTAACAGCCTTGAATTTAATTTGGATTTTATGATTTAAAAAATTGTAAATAAGTACTTTCATTTATTTAGAAAATTAACCAATTCTCCAATTTCATCAATAATATAGTCTGCTCCTGCTTCTATAAGTTCATTTTTAGGTGTAAAACCATAACTTACACAGCAAATCTTAACTCCTAAGTTTTTTGCTGCCTTTATATCAAGAAGTGTATCCCCTATCATTATTGCTTTTTCTTTTGCGATTCCTAAGCCTTCCATAATAAGATTAATATAAGAAGGATCTGGTTTTCTTTTTATATTAATAGCATCACCACCAACAACCTCATCAATATAATCGTTTATATTATATTTTTTAAGGATTTTAATAGCCATTTCTTTGTCTTTTATTGTCCAGATTACCTTCTTTATGTTTTTACTTGATTCAAGAAATTGTTTTACTCCAGGATAAAGTGATGAATGATCAAAAAGATGGTGAGAATAAAAATCTCTAAATATTTTTATAATCTTAGGGAGTAATTTAGGGGATTCAGCATATGCAATAGCCTCCATAAGATTTAAAGAACCCATTTTGAGCATAAGATATATCTGGTCCCATGGATATCTTTTTATTCCATTTTTAATTAAAGCAAAAAAAATACTATCAGTTATATCACGACGTGAGTCAAATAGTGTTCCATCCAGATCAAAAATAAAAAAATCTTTTTTTTCCAATACTTAGCTCGTTATTTGAAAGTAATCTATTTATCTTTTCCCTTTTAAGTAAAAAGTAGTACATATTCGAAATCTTATTAGCCAGCATTTAGAAACTCTGTGACTAAATTTATGCTGATTCGTTAACTTAAAAATAAAAGAATAACCATATTTTTAATTATTTTAATCCTCATTATTGGTTTTGTTATTTTCCAAAATTTTTAAAACCATTATTTTTTATTTTTAATTAGTTCACACTTCATTTTTCAGTGTGAACTAATTAAATTACTGTTTTTTAAACAAACATGTTATAACAACAGAATCTTCTAAAAACTCCAAAGTATGAGGAATTCTTCCATCATAATAGATTCCGTCACCGGATCCGATTTCAAAGGTTTTTTCATCATATTTTAAATTTATTTTGCCCTCTAATACATGTCTAAAGATAAAGGAGTCAGATTGTAAATCTTCAACCACTTCTCCCTTTTTCCCATTTAAGATTCCAATTTCTGCTCCTGATGAAATCACGCCATAGGGAAGAATTGTTTTGCCTGAAAGCTTTCTTTCCATATAAGGCTTTTGATCTTCTTTTTTTAAAAGTATTACCTCTTCTACCTTATCTCTGACATAACTACTTACTGGTTTATTGAGTTGATGAGCGATCTCTACGAGAAGGCTTACCGAAGGGCTCACCTGTCCTGTTTCAATACGTTGAAGAGTCATTTTAGAGATATTTAGCTTATTAGAGAAATATTCAAGCGTCCACCCAAGCGATTTTCTGTCCTTCCTAATCTTTTTCCCTAACTCAAGCATTCTTTCTTTGCTGTCATGTTTTTTCATTGCAACCTCCTAAGTTCTTCTTTTTGAGACCTATTGAATAAGGTCTTTCAAAATGTTTTTAGTTTTTAGATGTTACATACTCAACTTGTAAAGCTTCTAAAAGAAGTGAAAACAAATAGCTAAAGTATCCTAAAGTATCATAAAAAATAACACTCTACTTAATTGATTTGTTTTTTCTTTTTTTTTAATATAACATTTATTATTTTATTTCACAAGTTTTTTTTACATTTTTTCTAACGTATATAAGCTAACCTTCTAATATAAGAAGTCCTTTATTTTTTATAATTTTATTTATCGTTTTTTTAGTTATTTTAAAATATTTCAAAATTTTTAATAAAAGATATTTTTTTATTTTAATTAATGCAAGCTTCTTTTTTGCACAATCAAATTAATGTTCTAAATTTTCAATTTTGTGACAATGTCACAAAAAGATAAATTTTCTTGCGTAATTTGTCAAGAAAATTTTATAAAAAAGTGGAACTTTATAGGCAAAATAACTATATACCTATTATCTTATTTATAAAAATCTAAAATTTCTAAAAATACTTTCAATTTTTTAAAAAGTTAATGATAAATATATAAATCCCTTTTATATTAACAAATAAAGATTTTGTCAATATTTTTATAATAAACTTTTAACAATAAAACAATTAATCCATAAAAAAGTAAAATTATTATATTTAATGCTATTTTGTCAACATGTATATAAAAGCGGTAATGTCAATAATTTTGTGTCATCAAGAAAGGGGTATAAACACCCTGATTTTTATTTAGGTGAAAGAATATAGCAAAAAGTATTCTTTCCATAGAGGTTTTATCAGCAAAAACCCC
>JAFDIG010000004.1 GCA_019308145.1 Deltaproteobacteria bacterium
AAACCCATCCCCTGAAAAGATCTTTATCCCATTATCTTCAAAAGGGTTATGAGAAGCAGAAATTACAACTCCTGCATCAGCTCTCATACTATAAGTAATGAATGCAATCCCAGGGGTAGGCAAAGGACCTACAAGAAGGACATCTACTCCCATGGAGCAAATCCCTGAAGCAAGAGCTGTTTCAAACATATACCCTGAAAGGCGGGTATCTTTACCTATTACTATTTTAGGCCTCCCTTTATGATTCTTGAACAGGTGAGCAGTGGCTTTTCCAATTTTCATGGCCATCTCCCCTGTCATTGGCGAAACATTAGCAACTCCTCTTATACCATCAGTCCCAAATAAAGTTCTCATTTTTCCCCTCTTTGCCAAGATTTATTCTTTAATTTATTATATTTTAAGGATCATTTATTTATAATAAGACAAAAACTTAGTTGCTTATATTTTTGTCTGCAATATGTTTTGAAAAAGGGTTTAACCCTTTTAACTCTTGTTATAGATTTTTTGTTTTACATTTAAAAGTCCGATCCAAAAGATTTTTTAGCTTTTAAATACGATTTCATCATGAGCCTTCAACAGTTATCATTTCTGGTTCTTTTTTTAGTACTTCCACCTTTTGTGGCACCTTGACCATAATAGGGAATTTTTGGGGATTTGATTCCCATTTAGAGAAATATCAATAAATAAAGAAATATCCTTTTCCTTTAGATTTTTTATGATTTTAATAGGACCTCGTACCACAATCTTTACCCTTTTAGGAGTAAAAGTAAAAGGTAGAGAAGGAGGATTTAATATATTAAACTTAAGACCCGGAAATGTTTTTGTGATAATTTTTTCTTGTACTTCTATTTTAACAACCACCTTATCAGTGGAGATCTCTTTTATATGTGATGAAGTTGAAATTTTTATAGGTACCTTAATTTCTGTATCTTTTTTTATCCCTTCGAGTTTAATAACCTCTGTCTCAACATAAGAAATTGTCTTTAGCTCGTCAATAGCACCAGTAATTGTTACTTTGCTCGGATTAATAGTTACTTTTTTGATTTCATAATCTTCTGGCAGATTTCCTTTAAATATAGGCCGCACAGTAACCTCTTTTTTTGTTATTTTTGCTAAATTTATAGAGATATAAGCAGGGGATATCCTTGTGATCATCACTCCTCTTGGAACAGGAAAATTGCGAGGAAGTATCTCAACATGAGTTATCCCTGGTTTAGCCCCTTTTAAGTCTACTGATAACTTTATAGTTTTAGAAGAAAGGGAACGCACTATCGTTTGAGGACCTAATACCCTAATATCTATAGCTTTTTCTACATCATTTACAACCATAAGTCCTGCTGGTATGTTGGTGAGTTCCAAAGGTACTGATATACTTACTTCTGTTCTTCTTTCGCTATGGACAAAACTCCAAAGAACAATAGCAAAGAAAATGGAGAGAAGCTTTAGATGTAAATTTTTCAAAAAAAATCTTTTTATAGAGATCATATTCTCCTCATTAACTTTAAAAGTAATCCCTCTTCTTTTTTCTTGAAGAGAGCCATCAAGTGCTGCTTTAGTTCATGGCTTGTAATCTTTTGGATTAGATTCCCATTTAATGCGATTGATATGGTTCCCCTTTCTTCAGAAATCACTATTATTACTGCGTCTGTCTCTTCAGAAAGTCCTAAAGCCGCCCTATGACGAGATCCTAACTCTTTGCTTATTTGAGGATTTGAACTAAGTGGTAAAAAACATCCTGCAGCTGCTATTATTCCTTGTTGAACAATCACTGCCCCATCATGTAAAGGAGAGACAGGGTTAAAATCAAGAGGTATTCCAAATTCCATATAATTTTTAAGACCTGTTTCCCTTTCTAAGGCAATGATCGCTCCGATTTTATGATTTGCTAAATATCCTGATGCCTTAACTATTTCATCAAAAATATCTTCTCTTCCTCCAAAGTTGTACCCCTTTAGAAAAGGATTCCCTACAGTAGTAAGGGCTCGTCGTATATCAGCTTGAAATATAACTATAATAACTAAAATAATAGAATTTAAAAAATTACTTAATATCCAATAAATGGTTTTTAAACCTAAAACACTTGCTGTTATATATGCTATAAATATCAATACAAGCCCAAAAAACATCTGAGCAGCTCTCGTGCCTTTTATTAAAATGATTATCCAATAGATCAAAGAGGCTACAATAGCAATATCAATTACATCCTGCCATGTAAATTCCATTTGTTTGATAAAATCAACAAAAGATAAAAAATCCATTATACACCTTTTATTGCATCTATCATTTTTACTGCTCTTTGAGCTATTTTTACATTATGAACACGGACAATATTTGCACCATTTAAAATAGATGCAGATATAGTAGTAAGTGTTCCTTCTTCTCTTTGGTCTACATCCAGATCGAGGATCTTACCAATAAATGATTTACGAGAGGTTCCTATAAGTATTGGCTTCCCCAACACTTTAAATTCACTAAGGTATTTTATAAGTTCAAGATTTTGTTCAACACTTTTCCCAAAACCTATGCCAGGATCTATTATTATCTGTTGAGGATCAACCCCTTTAGCTGTGGCTCTATCGATGCTATTGCTTAAATAATCTATGATATCTCCTATTAAGGAATCATAATGAAGATCCTTTTGCATTACATCAGGCCTTCCTTTTGTATGCATAAGTATTAGAGGCGTATTATATTTTGCTGCTACATCAGCTAAAGATGGTTCAAAAGTAAGACCACTTATATCATTAATAATTGTTGCACCAGCTTTTATAGCTGCTAAAGCTACTTTAGGCTTATAGGTGTCTATTGATATTGGTATATCTGTTTTATCAGCCAAAGCCTCTATAACAGGGATAACTCTTCTTATCTCTTCTTCATAAGATATAGGATGTGAACCAGGGCGAGCTGACTCACCTCCAATGTCGATGATATCTGCTCCTTCTTCTAATAGTTTAAACCCATGAGAAATTGCTTTTTCTTTCTCATAAAATTTTCCACCATCTGAAAACGAGTCAGGGGTTACATTTATGACACCCATAATTAATGTTTTTCCCCCAATACGCCATATCCTATCTTTTAATTTTAATCTAAAATCTTTTTTTTCTATATTATTTAGGCTATTTTTAAGTGCTTTGGATATCTCAGGAAAGGTTATGGCAACACTGTTTGCTATTTCAGTAAGTTCTTTATAGGTTCCACTTATAAGTAATTTTTTTTTATTTTTATATACAATCTCTATTTTTTGATAGGCATTAAAAAATTCAACTAAGGCTTTTGAGGAGGTAGGTATCAAAGCATAAAGAGGAATTTTATCTTTTAAAAGCCTTTTATATAACTCTTTGTTGATTTCAATCTCTTTTAATCCATGCTCTAAGAAATCTTTATTTGGATTTGAAAATATTCTAATATAACTTCCCATTTTTTCTTGTTATAAGCACAATTATTTAAAAAGTGAGGCAATTGCCAATAAAGTAACACATTAACAAATGTTTTTGTTATTAAGAGGTTTCCAAATTTGTTTGTGTCAATAATGTTGACACGATTTTTTTATCCAAAAGCAATCCATAACGCAGGTTTTCAATTTTTAATAAATTAAAACTTTTATAGGTAAAATACTAAAGAGCTACCCTTATTATGCTATTATTTCTTATCTTGGTATTATGCTTTTTCCATAATAATTTTGTCAATCATATCCCCGGTTAACGATTCAAGCTCTAAGAGCTTTTCAGCAAGACGATGCAAGATAGAAAGGTTATCCTTTATAATTTTCTTTGCTTTTTCATAGTTTTCTGTAACGATCCTACGCACCTCTTGATCTATTGCTTCAGCAGTTTTTTCGCTATAATCTTTATGCCTAGCAAGTTCTTTGCCAAGAAAAATCTGTTCTTCTCTTCGTCCAAAAGCAAGTGGTCCCATATATTCAGACATTCCCCATTCACATACCATCTTGCGTGCAAGTTCTGTTGCCTTTTCAATATCATTCCCAGCTCCGGTAGTAAAGTTATTAAAAACTATCTCTTCAGCTGCTCTTCCTCCCAAAAGAATAGCAATATTATTGTTTAAATAATTTTTTGAATAAGTGTGCCTTTCATCAACGGGTAATTGTTGAGTTACTCCTAAAGCCGTTCCTCTTGGAATAATGCTGACCTTATGAATCGGATCAGTACCTGGCAAAGATTTAGCCACCAATGTATGACCTGCTTCATGGTAAGCTGTTGTACGCCTCTCTTCTTCAGTTAAGATAAGGCTTTTTCTCTCTTTTCCCATTAAAACCTTATCTTTTGCCTGCTCAAAGTCATCCATTGTAACAAATTCTTTGTTTTCTCTTGCTGCTAAAAGAGCTGCTTCGTTTACTAAATTTTCAAGATCTGCACCAGTAAATCCTGGGGTACCTCTTGCTAAAACCTCAAAGGAAACATCAGGAGCAAGGGGGGTTCTTTTTGCATGCACTTTTAAGATGGCCTCTCTGCCTTTTACATCAGGAGTTGGCACTACTACTTGCCTATCAAACCTTCCAGGTCTTAAAAGAGCAGGATCTAAAACATCTGGTCTATTAGTTGCTGCAATAATTATTACCCCTTCATTTGATTCAAAGCCATCCATTTCTACAAGAAGCTGGTTTAATGTTTGCTCCCTTTCATCATGGCCACCTCCAAGACCCGCTCCCCTATGTCTCCCTACCGCATCTATCTCATCTATAAATATGATGCATGGAGCATTTCTTTTCCCCTGAATGAATAGATCCCTAACTCTTGAGGCTCCAACTCCAACAAACATCTCAACAAAATCAGAACCGCTTATACTGAAAAATGGTACATTTGCTTCTCCTGCAATTGCCCTTGCTAAAAGGGTTTTCCCAGTGCCAGGAGCACCCATAAGCAAAACACCTTTAGGGATTCTTCCTCCTAACCTGGTAAACTTTTTAGGATCTATCAAAAAGTCTATGATCTCCTGCAATTCTTCTTTAGCCTCATCTATTCCAGCTACATCTTCAAAAGTAACCTTTTTCTTGTCAGGGGGAAGCATTCTTGCTTTGCTTTTTCCAAAAGCCATTGCTTTTCCTCCCCCTACTTGAACTTGCCTCATAAAAAATACCCACAAGCCTATTAAAATAATCATTGGTAGCCATGAAATTAAAATAGATTGCCATAATGAAGTCTCTTCACTTGGCTCTGCTTTTATTTTTACTCCTTTGTTTAGGAGTTGCTTTACAAGATCTGGATCATCAGGTGCAAAGGTTTTAAATGCTCTTCCATCAGAAAATTTTCCATTTATTTTTTTGCCCTTAATAGTGACAGATGTAATTTCACCTCGATTTAACGCTGTTTTAAAATCACTATAGTTGATCTTTTCATAAGATGCACGAGGCTGGTTAAATAGATTAAACATCAGGATCATAATCAAGATTACCACAATCCAGAAAGCAAGACTTTTATAAAAAGGGTTCAAATTTTATCCTCCTAAAAGATTTAATTACGTTCAAGCCGAGTTCATCAGCCTAAAATAAAAATTTTTGTTTTTTATAACTTTAATTATCATTTTTGAGTTATTTTGCAATTTTTATAATAATTTAACATATATTTACTTGTTTTGACAATTAAATTTTGATCAGAAATTACTGAATTTAATATAGGAATTAAACTTAATAATGACAAGATATTATAACAATTTATGAAGGTTTTAACAATATCTTTTATTAGATTAGCAATATTTTTGATAAACCTATTCCACTTTGATTATCTTATACATTCTTTTCCCAAGAGCTATTTTTTCTCCATGGATTAATTGATAGGTATAATCAATATTTGGATATATTTCCCTAAATAGGTCTTTTTTAGTGGCTTTATTAATAAGATCTATGGATGCCTGATCTATTGCAACAGGATCAGAAGAGGCTAAAATACCAATATCTTCTATTATTGTTTTATCTGACATGGGATAGCAGTCACAGTGTGAGGTGATATTATTTAAAAAGTTAACAAACAGGCTTGAGTTTTCTTTCCCTTTAATTACGCCAAAAGCATATTCTGCCATCTTTTTTTGAAAAACAGGAGAGGTTTCATTCCAATTTATCATTATGGCATTTTCAGGGCAGGTTAAAATACATTCTCCACAACCAACACAAAGTTCACTGTTTATCTGAGCTTTTTTATCTACAATGCTGATTGCTCCATAACGACACCATTCAATACATTTTTTACATCCAACACATTTGCTTTTTTTTACAAAAGGGGAAACATTTGAATGTTGTTCTAATTTCCCTTTTCTTGTTGCACAACCCATCCCTATATTCTTTATAGCACCACCAAAACCAGAAAGCTCATGCCCAGTAAAATGTGTTAACGCAACTATTGCATCAGCATTTACAATTTCATGAGCAATTGAAACCTCTTTAAATATCTCTTTATTTATTATTACAGAAGATGATGCATTTCCTCTTAGTCCATCAGCAATAATAATAGGGACATTTACTACACTGTAAGCAAATCCATTTTTTATTGCAGTTTCTATATGAGATACTGCATCTGTCCGACTTCCAGTATAAAGGGTTGTAGTATCAGTAAGAAAAGGCTTGCCTCCAATCTTTTTAACATATTCTATTATTTTTTTTACAAAAACAGGGCGAATAAAAGAGTGATTTCCCATCTCCCCAAAATGTATCTTAACAGCTGTTATATCATTTTTCTTTATCTTTTCTTCTATTCCTGCTTTATTTAAAAGCATTTCTATCTTTTTAAACAGATTTTTTCTTGGGGTAGAATGAAAATCTGTAAAGAAAACATTTTTCATTTTTAAACCTTTATTTATAAGATATAAATTATTTTGTTTTTATACATAATAAGAATATAAACTTTTGTCAACGATAGATTATGTAACAATCCGAAAAGGTATAAATTCATTTAATTTTCTTTTTTGAGAACTAAATATTTATATTATATAAATATTTATTCAAAGATGAAAAAGTTATAATTTTACTTGTATTTTTATTTGATAATTTGATATCTTAAGAGTCATGCGCAGAAAGATATATATACTTATTATCATTTTGATAACCATAGCAATTTATATCAATTCCCTTTCCAATGACTTCACAAACTGGGATGATGGGATGATATATAAAAATCCCACTATAAGGGAATTAAGCTTGAAAAATATTAAAAAAATTTTTACTCCTTCTCTTAACCATACATACCAACCTTTAAGAGTACTATCTTATGCAATTGATTACCATTTTTGGGGACTTAATCCACTCGGGTATAGGATTACAAACCTTATCTTTTATCTTTTAACAATTCTTTTAATAATAAAGATCACGGAAACATTACTTGATGAATGGAATATAAAAGGCGCTACGAACACACGGGTTGTTTTTTTCAGCTCTCTTCTTTTTGCTGTTCATCCTGTACATGTGGAAGTAGTTGTTTGGCTTTCTGCCAGAAAAGAGGTATTACTCTCTTTCTTTTTCTTTTTAAGTTTTTATTTTTATATTAAAGGTAGAATGAGTAAAGTTTCTAAAGTAAGCTTTTTTTATTTTCTTATTTCATTTTTATCCTTTGTAGCAGCATTTCTTTCCAAACCAACAGCAGTTGTCTTCCCAGGTGTGATTATATTATATGAGATAATAAGACAAATTATGATTTCAAAAGAAAAAGTATCTTTTCCTTTAGGAGTTTTAATCCCTTTTATTATTATATCATTAGGAGGCAGTATCCTACTAATAATCATAATGCAAAATGCAAAGGGGATTAAACCTTTATGGGGAGGAAATATCTGGTCGAATTTTGCTTTGGTTTCAAGAACATATGCTATTTATTTTAAACATCTATTTTTAAATTCAAAATATGCTGCTACCTATCCTAATCCTTACCATTTTAAGATAGATTTTATAACCTATCTATCTTTCTTTATCCATTTAGCAATCTTTTTAATTATTATTTGGAGTTTTAAACATAGAAAGCCGATTATCCTATTTGGTTTTGGCTGGTATTATATAACTATGTTACCTACATCTAATATTATTCCTATAAGTCACGTAATAGCAGATCGATATATATACTTAGGTTCTTATGGGCTTATATTGATTTTGGCATTTACTATCGAAAAAATCTATACATTAAACATAAGAAATTTAAGGCCATCTATGGCAAAAGTAGGAGCTATAATAATCTTTTCCTCTCTTTGCCTTTTTTATTCTTTTATAACCATTATTCAAAATAAGGTATGGCAAAATTCTCTAACCCTTTGGATGGATAATGTAGAAAAATATCCTAAAAGTGATACAGCACTTGTTAACCTTGCGGTTGTATATTCAAAGATCGGAGAATATAAAAAAGCAAAGGAGCTTCTTGAAAAAGAGCTTAAAATTTTACCTTTTGATTATGAAGCTCATAACAACCTTGGTGTTGTTTATCAAAACCTAAAAGAGTATCCTAAAGCAGCAAGAGAATTTGTCATTGCTTTAAAGATAAAGCCAGGCTATCCTTTGGCATGGAAAAATTTAGGAGGACTTTATTTTGAGCTAAAGAAATATAAAAATGCAGCCAATCTGTTTGAGAATTATCTTAAAAGATATCCAGCAGATTCAGAAATACATTACCGCCTTGGTCTTGTTTATAGAAAAATGGGACAATATGAAAAGGCGATTAAAGAGTTTAAAACTTCTATAAAACTTACACCTTATATTACAACACCATATAAAACCCTTGGGGAGCTTTATCTTAAAGATTTAAATGATAAGGGAAAAGCATTATATTATTTAAAAAAAGCCCTTAAAATTTCTACCAAAGCAAAAGAGAAAAAAGAGATAGAAAAAAAGATATTGATAATCAAATCATCGTTAAAAAATTAATGCTTAAATGATAAAAATTTTAAAGATAAATTTCTAATGGGAAAAAAGATAAGAGCAAAAAAATATTTATTGATTTTAATTAGTATACTTTTTCTTCTGATTTTTGTTAAGTTTTTAGTGCTTTTTCATACTATAAAAGTACATCCTGAAAGGATATGGGAACCTGATTCTATAACATATCATAACCCTGCTCTTTCTTTGCTTGAGTATGGGAAATTCTCTGTCTCTCTTAATCATCCTGATCTTCCGGAGACGATTAGAACCCCTGGTTATCCACTCTTTATGGCATTTATATATTATCTATTTGGTGTTAAACCATGGGTTGTTATCTTGTTTCAAATACTTTTATCTACTTTAACTGTTATTATGGTTTTTGATCTTGGAAAAAGATTGGTATCTCCATCTGTAGGATTTATTGCATCCATTTTTTTACTACTTGATCCAGTAAGTTTTTATTATAGTGAGGTATTACTAACTGAGACTTTGTTCACTTTTTTGATCACCTTAACAATATGGAGCAGTTCTTTTCTCTTTTTATATAAAAACTCTAATCAAAAGCCTCGGCTTATTTGGGCAATTGTTGCTGGAATAAGTTTGGCTTTTGCCACACTTACAAGACCTATATCATATTATTTAATCTTTTTCGTTTTGCTTTTTTTTATTATATGGCTGAAAAAAAGAGCTTTTGGCATTCGGTTCTCTATTCTTATTTTTATGGCGATTATGCTCCCATCTCTTATTTTTGTGGGGGGATGGCAGTTTAGAAATTTTAAGATATCAGGTAGCTATGAATTAAGTAATATAAAAGGATATAATATCCTGTTTTATACAGGGGCATACATCATAGCTCAACGTGATGGTATTCCTTTTGTGAAAGCACAAAGAGATTTAAAAAAGATATATGGAGTAAAAAGTGGTTTAACAGAACCAGAAACTTTTAAAAAATGGGAGAAAATTGGTATAAAGATTATCAAAAATAATCCTTTTATATATTTCAAATCTTTTATTAAAGGGGTGATAGGTTTTTTTAAACCAGGAACAAGAGAATTAATAGATTTTTTCTTTCCTTCTTATTTCAAAGATGTTTCTATTTTAAAAGATTTTAAGAGACTCACATTTAAAAACTTTTTAAAAAAATATTTTGGTTTGAGGGATCGTTTTTTGTTTTTTTCTTTATTAATTGAATCCTTTTATTTATTTTTGCTTTATCTTTTGTTTTTAATTGGAGTAGTAGTTAGCTTAAATAAACGGAATTTTTTGGCGGTTCATCTCTTTATTTTGGGGTTATTTTTATATTTTGTTATTATTAGTGCAATGGGTTTGTCATGCTATTGCAGATTTCGTATGCCTGTTGTGCCTATTATTGCTTTGTATGCTGGCATTGGGTTAAATAACCTAATACGACAAAAATCATAGTTTAAAATAATCAAAAAATAGAGGAGTTAACTTGTTTAGAGTTATTACTGTTTTAGGTGCGAGGCCTCAATTTATAAAATCTGCTCCTCTCTCAAAAGCTTTTCTTTATGAGGAAAAGATTAAGGAAATAATTATACATACAGGTCAGCATTATGATTATGAAATGTCAGAAATATTCTTTGAGGAATTAAAACTTCCTAAACCTGATTATTATCTTTCAGTTGGTTCACATTCTCATGGCAAGCAAACTGGCTTGATGTTAAAATCAATAGAAGATGTACTAATTAAGGAAAAGCCTGATATGGTGCTGGTTTATGGCGATACAAACTCTACTTTAGCAGGGGCACTTGCTGCTGCTAAATTAAATATATCGGTAGCACATATTGAAGCAGGATTAAGAAGTTATAACAGAAAAATGCCAGAGGAAATAAATAGAGTTTTAACTGACAGACTTTCATCTCTTCTTTTTTGCCCAACTTTAAATAGTGTAGAAAACTTAAAAAAAGAAGGGATTAAAGATGGTGTTTTTCATGTTGGTGATGTAATGTATGATGCTCTTTTGATGTTTATCGATATTGCAGAAAGCAGATCAAAAATTCTTGAAAAACAAAACCTTAAATCTAAAGAATATGTTTTAGCTACAATACATAGAGCAGAAAATACAGATGATCCAAAAAGATTAAAAAAGATAATGGAGATTTTCTCTTATTTACCGTTTAAAGTTGTTTTTCCCATTCACCCAAGGACAAAAAAGGAGATAAAAAGATCATCCATTTTGATAGCTAATAATATCAAAATCATTCCACCTGTATCTTACCTTGATATGATTTTGCTCGAAAAGAACAGTATTTTAATTATTACTGATTCTGGTGGTGTTCAAAAAGAGGCATATCTACTAAAAGTGCCTTGTATTACTCTTAGAGGTGAAACAGAATGGGTAGAAACAGTTGAGATTGGTGCAAACCGTGTAATAGGATTGGATGAAAAAAAATTAGGGGAGGCAATAAATCATTTTGAGAATTTTAAATGGCAAAATAATATCAATCCTTTTGGGGATGGAAAAAGTTCAGAAAAGATAGTTAAGATTATAAAGGAGTTTATCAGTGTTTAATAGCCCATTTATGATGGATCTGATTATTTTTATTTTTGGGTTAGCTATTGGCAGTTTTTTAAATGTATGTATATATAGAATTCCTAAAGGAGAATCTATAATTTCACCTCCATCCAGGTGTCCGAAGTGTAAAAGAGAAATAAAATTTTATGATAATATCCCTATAATAAGTTTCATTTTATTAAGAGGAAGATGTAGATATTGTGGAGCGACTATATCATGGCAGTATCCCATAGTTGAGTTCATAACAGGAATATTTGCTGTTACTTTATTAGAGTTCTATGGTATTACACTATCCTTTTTTATCTATTTTTTCTTTATTTGTGCACTGATTGTTGTTTCCTGTATCGATCTTAGGGAGAGAATAATTCCAGATATAATTTCTCTTCCTGGAATAGCTATAGGCTTTTTTGCTTCTTTTTTTCTGCCATCTATCAATTATTTAGACTCAATTATTGGAATTGTGGCAGGTGGTGGTATATTACTACTTGTTGGAGCAGGGTATCAATTGATCATGAAAACAGAGGGTATGGGTGGAGGCGATATAAAGCTTCTTGCTATGATGGGTGCTTTTCTTGGTTGGAAAGCGGTTATCTTTATATTACTTGTAAGCTCGTTTTTAGGGGCTATCATAGGTAGTATTTTAGCGCTTATAAAAAGAGAAGGAAGGAAATATGAAATACCTTACGGTCCCTTTCTCTCTATCGCAGCGATCCTTTATATTTATTTCGGTAGAGCTATTATTTACTGGTATTTAGGGCTTATTTTTCATGGTAGAATTTAATAAAAAAGGAACTTTTTTTTCTAAGATAATAAAAGCAGATCTTAAGTCTGAAATAATAGTAAATATTACTCTTCTTGTTATGGCATCTCTTTTGTTTTTAGGAGTTATTGTTCTTAATCTTCAGTTAAAAGCTCTTAGCAATGCAAAACTTGAAATAGCGGAAGAGTTAGCATTATCAATATCTTCTTCGATCAAGGCTTTTATGGCTTATAAAAACAGTACTGATATCAAAGAAGATCAATTATATATCAATAATGTGATATGGGAGTTTTCAAAGATTCCTGGAATAATAGAAATGGAGATAGTGGATGAAAAAGGGATAATAATAGCAGATATAGTTGGAAACCAAGGTAAAAAAAGCAGAGATAAATATTTAAAAAAAGCGATTTTTACTAATAAACCTAATTTTAAATTTTTAACTAAAAGATATCTTCTTTTTTTTAATCAGCCATATGGTCTTATATATATATCACCAATTTTTAGTAAAAAAGGGAAAAGATTTTTTATAAAGCTCTTTCTTTCCTTAGAAAATGTAAGGACAAATCTAACACAGTTTCAGGTACTTGTACTTCTTTTTATATTAATAGATGGTTTTATCTTTATTGTTTTTGGAATAATATTTTTCTCCAGAGTTATTGTTAATCCTATAAAAAAACTTCTTTATGCAACTCAAAAGTTAAGTGATGGCAATTTGGAATATAGAGTAGAAGTAAAAGAGAAAAATGAAATAGGTCAGCTTTGCCAAAATTTTAATCAAATGGCAGAAGCACTTATGATAAATAGGGATAAACTTACAAAAACTATATCATCTTTAGAGATGGCGAACAAAGAGCTTAAAATCGCGCAAAAAAATATAATAGAGGCTGAAAAAATGGCTTCGTTAGGAAGATTATCAGCGGGTATAGCTCATGAGATAGGCAACCCCCTCGGTGCAGCTTTGGGCTATGTTAGGTTTTTAAAAGGGGGGATAGAAGATGAGGAAGAGCTTTTTGATTGTCTTAACAGGATAGAATCCGAACTTTTAAGAATCGATAAAATAATACGTGATATGCTTGATTTTGCAAGACCAAAAAAGCCGATGATTGGTTTAGTGGATGCTCATATTGTAATAGAAAGAGCCATTAGCCTTATGGAAAATCAAGGTAAATTAAAAGAGGTAGAGGTTATTAAAGATTTTTATCCAAAACTACCCAAAGTAAAGGTTGATCCTGAACTTTTAAGACAGGTGCTTATAAATTTGTTTATCAATGCAATAGATGCAATGGATCAAAAAGGAAAACTTTTTATAAAAACAGGCATAAAGGATAAAGAGATCTTTATCATGGTTGAAGATACAGGTTCAGGTATACCGCCTGAGAATATCAAAAAACTATTTGATCCCTTCTTTACTACCAAACCTCCTCATCAAGGCACTGGTTTAGGTCTTTCTATTTCTCTTAAAATTATTGAATCATTTGGAGGAAAACTTGTGGCTGAAAATCGGAAAGAAGGTGGAGCAAGGTTTACAATCTTTCTTTCAATTCCAGAAGATGAGCCAATGAAAATTAAGAAAAAAAATCATCAAAACCTTATATAATAAATATCACCTTCCTATGATATTATTATATCCTTTTATATATTGCATAGCTTTCATTCTCAAAAATTTTATTAAAGTTTTTAACTTTTTTCTTTTACCATGTTAAAAATGAAAGAATATAGATAAAAGTTTTCCCCCTAATAGGATATTTTTAAAAAGTTGTTTTTTTATATATAAATCTTTATTATTTTGAGATAAATAAAAGGATTGATTTTTTCCGGCAGATTTTCATACTATGAAATAAGGTTAGAAGAAAGTTTTGCAATTTTTTCTTCTGTATCACGAAAGCCGATTTGGAGATCCCTTACCTTTTTAAAAGCTTCGAGAGCATCTTTTATTTTCCCTGCCTTTTCATAAGCTAATGCTAATTGATAATAAAGGTTTAAAAGCTTCTCTCTTTCAATGCCTTCTTTTTTAAGTGCTTCTTTAAAATGTTTAATCGCTTTTCTTGGTATACCCAAATCTTGATAACATGACCCTATCATAACCATAGAATCAAACTCAAAATTTTTATCTTTTTTAGCAATCTTAAACTGTTTTATAGCCTTTTCCCAAAGTCCCATTTCCCTATAACCAATACCTAAATTATAACGTGTTTCAGCATCATCTTCTGCAACTTGTTCATCTATTTGCCTCTCAAGTTCATTGAACAAATCCCCAATCTCCTCTATTTCTTCACTTTTTGGAAATGGAATCTCATCTTCTTCTTCGTCTGGATATAACATAATCTCTTCAGTTGGCAGCGTCTCAACATCGGATGAATCCAAAGAATTAAGAGCAGCAAGTGCCTTTTTATCATTGGGAGCTATTTTTAAAAGCCTTTGATATTGAATCCGAGCATCTCCTGTAAACCCTTGCTTTATATAAAGCTCTGCTAACTTATGGTGAGCCTCTACATTTTTAGGTTCTATGTTAAGAATCTTTTTATAAAGAGATATTGCTTTTAGATAATAATCATCTTTTACATAAAAATCAGCTGCTTGAAAATATTGTTCAATCGCTTCTTTTATTTTATTTAATCTTAAAAGAAGATCGCCTAATTTTACTTTTAATCTTATATCATTTGGATCTATATTTATAATCTCTTTATAATATTCAATTGCCTTTTTGAATTGCCTTTTTAAAACTAACTTGTTTGCAATCTCTAATAATTTTTCTTTTTTATCTAATTTATTTTTATTAGCCACTAAAAACCTCGAAAAAAGATCTAAAATTAAAAAATTCTTGATAAAAAATAGTAAATTGATATAATTAAATATTAATTAGTTCATGCAATCAAAATAGATTAATTACGTTTAGGCTGACAAAGTCAGCCTAAAATAAAATGGAAAATTCCTTAGTTTTTTATATTTATCATGATTGATTAATTTTAATCTGATTTAAAGATTTTTTAATCAACATTTTCTAAAATTTTAAATTTAAATTGGTTCGTACTTCATTCTTCTTTTATGAGATAATTAAGTTTTTTAAAAATTGTTTAATAATCCAAGGATTAGAATTATTCATAATTTATCACTTCGTATGTATTTAATAAAAAAGTTTATTAAAAGTCAAGCTTAAACCTTTATGAATAAAGAAAATTTAAAAGATGATCCAACATACGATATTGAAGAAGAGCAACTTTATCGTCTATTTGTTGGATTTAAAAAAGATTGGCAGTTAAGAAAAAAGATCTTTATAGAATCTTTGAAGATACATATTTCTATATTTATAACACTTTTTGGTCTTTCCTTAATATTTTTAAGCCTCGCACTAAATGATGTATCAAAAAATTTTTATATTATCTTTTCTTTTTTTCTATTTTCAATAGGATTCTTTTTCTCTTTTATACTTATACAGAGAAATATAAAAATAGTAGTGAAAAATAGATATTATAAAAAAGGGAATATACAAAGAAAGGATTCTTTTAACAAAGATTTAACATCAAAGGAAAAAGAATCTCTTGTTTCCTTTTATTATACTGCAAGGAAAAAATATAAAACCCCACAAGAGTTTATACATTATTTACTCTCAATGGATAAGATGATATTTACAAGATATTATAATAAAAAACGAATAATTAATATAAGTTATATATCTCTTATACTTTTTATAATATTTTCGTTATTAATTTTTATAAAAAAGATATAACAGACAAGCGATAATTTAATATTTTACTTTATTCTTCACGAATTAATCGTTTTACTCTGTAGATCTTTACCTCTTTAGGGCTGTCAGGCGTAATTATTATAGGATCATATTGTTTGTTATCAGATTCAAGGAATATAGTCTCACCTATCTTACGGTATCTTTTTATTAAAGTCTCTTCTGTTTCAGGGAAATAGGCATAACAGAGTTTGCCATTTTGAAGTTCAGCGCTTGGTACTACAATAGCAATATCCCCTTCAGAAAGCGTTGGCTCCATTGAATCACCTTTTATTACTACACCAAAGGTATGTTCATCAGTGATTGATATAGGAACATGTTCCATTCTATCTGATACCCCCACTGGATATCCCATATCAGTAAAAGAGAGATTAGGCCCTGCCCCTGCGGTGAAAACAGGAACCTTTCTTGTAAAGATTAACTCTGTTTTGTTGTTTTTCCGTAAGTGATGCTGAGAAAAGAAGTCATTTAACTCCTTAAGATGTTGATCCCATAATTCAGTCTTTTCTGTTTCCCCTTCCAATATTTTTATCAAAGTAGGTACTTTTTTGGTTAACATTATCAATTCGTCAAACTTCAGTTGCTTAACATTTTCTGCAAGAGCAGGGGAAATATCTTTTAATGCATCAAGATAACGTGCAAATAATTCATCTGCTCTTTTTTGAGGTGAAAAGATGCGAACGATAGATGGATTTCTTGCTGATAGTACTTTAAGAAAAAGCTCTTTTTGATCTATATTTAAAATTTCTGCTAATTCCTTTATTCTTTCAATTGGAACATCAGCTTTCTCCCTTTCCCAGTCAGATATAGATTGGGCGGTTTTATAACCCATTTTTTTTGCAAGTTCATATTGAGAAAGTCCCTTTTTTACCCTCGCTAATCTAAGAAATTCACCTATTGTCTCTTTTTTTAGGTTATTTTTCATAATCATAAAAAAATTATAGAATTATAATATTATAAAGTCAACAATATAAAAAAATAAATCATTATTTTTTAGAATTTTATTATATTATTTTAAATTTTACATAATCTTATTTAATTATTTAAATTTTAGTACAATTTTATAAAAATTTTATCATTGAAAAAAATATAATTTTCTTTTAAATAGAATAGTCGATAAGATTTTTCAAGCAATTTATGATAAAGCGTAGACTAAATTACCCAAAATTAATATCTAAAATTTAAAAAAGGGAATAAGATATAAGAATTTTGGAGGTTAAAATGAAACACAAATTAATAATTCTACTTTTCATTTTATTTCCTTTTTTTATTTTAACTTCACTTGTTTCTGCTGCTTCAGATGTTTATGTAGTCTCTACATATCCAAAACTAAATCAAAACGATGTCTCATATATGCTTGATAAGATCCAAGTAACCTTTAATGTTCCAATGAAAACAAATTCATATAGTTTTGTTGTCGCAGGACCTGGTGAAACACCAGAAATTACTGGGAATCCTTGGTTTAAAGATGAATACACATGTATACTTCCTGTTAAATTAAAACCTGATAAATTATACTCTATAGGAATAAATAGCCAAAGGCATAAAGGGTTTAGAAGCAAAGATGGTATACCTGCTATACCATTTGTGCTTATATTTAGAACTGTTAGTACTACTCCACCAAAAAATTTACCTCTCCCAAGAAAAACATCTTTTGGTGCATCAACAAGGGAGAATAGGTTACAGTCTATCTCAAGAAGCACCAATGTTTTTAATAAACCTACTATTCAGAGGGCTACTATTCCAAAAATCGTAATTTATAAGCTTTATTTTGACCGTACAGAAGGTGCTTTTTGGGTTTTAATACCAAGTGGGTGGGGATATAAAGGAGGAGTGGTTCGCAAATTGTTCCAAGTGCCAAGGTTCAATTTTGAGGTATACCATCCGAATGGCTGGGGATATTATCGCTATATCCCTACACCCCGCTACTTGCCGCCTCTTCCTTTTAGGCCTGCTGGTTCAATTGATGAGTATGGTAATGTATATCTCCCCTTAATGTCTCCAGTAAATTATTTAACTCAAGTAGTTGTTCCTCAACTGTATAAAAACAGTTCAGCAAAAATTTTAGGTTCAAAAGAATTGCCTCAAGTAGTACAATCCTTCCGTAATTTTTATCAATTAATAGGACTTACTGTTTCACAATTCCAAGCTGCTTCCATTACTCTTGATATAATAGAGAACCAAAGTCATTATATTGATCGACTCATTACTATAATGCTTATTTATCAAATGCCTCAATTAAACTCTTATGCATGGGAGACCATTTTAACCCAAATTCGTCTTCTTAAAGATAAAGAAAAGGAAATAGAACCAATTCTTATGACATCTTTATCATCTTTTCAGATCAATCCCAACTGGTTGATCAGATTAGCAAAAGCGGAGCAAGTGAGAGGTGCAATGGCAATGAAGTATCAAGAAGAGATTCTTGCTATACATGAAAGAATGTATAACCATCGTGCTATGGTAAATGATGAAATTTCTCGTTCAATAACTTTAGAGCTTGGTGATCAAGCAGAGTATTTTGATCCTCAAACAGGGGAAAAACGCACTCTTATTTCAACATTTAATAACACTTGGACAAATGGGAATGGTATTTTTATACAAAGTAATGATCCTAATTTCAACCCAAATGATCCTTCAATAAGACAACGTTTTAATTTAACAGGAAATTTTAGGATGATGAGAAGGAGATAAAAATAAAAAATTATCCTTTGAATTCTCTTTAAACAAGAAAGAAAAAGTCTTAAAAAAATGACCCTGAAATCTTCAGGGTCATTTTATAAATAGTTAATCTTACTATTCATTAAAATTAGTTTGTCCAAGAATTTTCCTATTATCAAGTATTAAAAAATCTACTATTTTTTTAAAAATATTTATTTATCCTTGAATACTGGTTTCCTCTTTTCAAGGAAAGCCTTTAATCCTTCTCTTCCATCTTCTGATACATAAGCTACTACAAAACATTCTTGTTCATATTTTAAACCTGAGTGAATATCCATATTGTAACCATTATCTATTGACATCTTTATCATTTTCAAAGCAACTGCTGGCATTTTAGCCAGTTTAGAAGCTAATTTATTTGCTTCTTCCATCAATTTATCAAGTGGATAAATAGCAGATACTATGCCTAATTCCATTGCCTTTGGAGCATCTATTACTGTGCCAAGAAAAAGCATCTCTTTCGCCTTTGCAGTACCAATAAGGCGTGAAAGCCTTTGAGTTGCACCCCCACCAGGGATGATCCCTAAGGTTACTTCTGGGTTTCCCATTTTTGCATTATCTGCTGCTATCCTTATATCACAGGAAAGTGCGAGCTCTAAACCTCCTCCAAGCGCTAAACCATTTATAGCAGCAACTGTTGGTTTTTCTATAGCTGCGATGGTTTCATAACCCTTTCTTGCTGCATTATTTAAAAAGTTTACTATCCATGGGATGTCTTTGCCTTCTACATCCTTAACATCAAGACCAGCACAAAAGGCTTTATCTCCTGCCCCTCTAAATATCACAACCTTCACATCTCTATCATCATTTATTTCTTTACTAACTTCAATTAGTTCATAATACCCCTTTACATTTAAAGGATTCATAGGGGGGCGGTTTAAAGTTATAGTAGCAATCTTATCCTTTTTTTCTAAAATCAATGTTTCATAACCCATTAGCTTCCTCCTTGTGATTAGATGCCCCTGAAAAATGGAGGGGTTTTAATTGAACAATAAAATCAATGACTTTTATATTAGTATTGTTTTTACGGTTACAAGGTTAATAAAACAATACTTTCTCTTATTCTTTTAGTTCATAATTTCACATAAAAATAATATAATAATAATATGGTGTCAATAATTTTTTCAAGTTAATACACAAAGAAGGTCTGATTTCATTATAAACTTGAAATATATTTAATTCTGTGCTAATTTTTCAAAAAGCAATAAAAGGTATCATTATTATATATTTAATATAATTTAATTTTATTTATCATCATCTTTAGAGAAATTTTTAAGTTTTGAGAGGATTAAATATGTCATTTTTCCTTGTTACCGGAGGGGCAGGATTTATAGGTTCAAATCTGGTTGAGGCTTTGTTAATGAGAGGCGAAAAGGTTCGTGTTGTTGATAATTTCTCCACTGGGAAAAAAGAAAATCTTATTCCTTTTCTTTCCGATATCGAGCTTATTGAAGGGGACATCGCTGATCCCTCTATTTCAAAAAAAGCTGTAAAGGGTGTAGAATATATATTACATGAGGCAGCTTTAGGATCTGTTGCAAGGAGTGTAGATGATCCTATAGCTACAAATCGCGCTAACATCGATGGTACACTTAACCTTTTAATAGCAGCTAAAGATGAAAATATTCAACGTTTTGTTCTTGCTGCTTCTTCTTCTTGTTATGGGGATAGTGAAGAACTTCCAAAAAGAGAAGATATGCCTGTTAATCCTCTTTCACCTTATGCAGTAACAAAACTTACTCAAGAACATTACTGTAAAGTATTTTATCATATATATGGTTTGCCTACAGTTATTTTAAGATATTTTAATGTATATGGACCAAGACAGGACCCTAATTCCATCTACTCTGCTGTTGTACCAATTTTTATTTCAAGATTACTTAAAGGTGAACGCCCGACAATTTTTGGTGATGGAGAGCAATCAAGAGATTTTACTTTTGTTGAAGATGTAGTAAATGCAAATATATTAGCTTGTAAAACTCCTAATATTGAAGGTGAAATCTTTAACATTGCTTATGGTCAACGTATTACTATAAATAAACTATTTGGTATTATAAGGAAGAGGATTAATAGTAATCTTGAACCTATATATGGTGACAAACGCCCGGGAGAGGTAAGACATTCTTTAGCAGATATATCAAAGGCAAAAAAACTTATGGGCTATAAAAGCCGATTTTCTATTGAAGATGGTATTTCAAAAACAATAGAATATTTTATAAAAAAGTTTAATTAGTTCACCCTGAAAAAGTGTAAACTAATTAATAAGGGGGTGATACCAATGAGTGAGTTAGCTAAAGATTTAGCCATTGCTTTAAAAGATAAAGTAAATAATTTAAGAGGTTATCTTTGAAATAGATAAAAAAAGAAAGAGAATTGAAGAGCTGGAAAAGATTATAAGTGCTCCTGATTTCTGGAAAGATCCAGATAAAGCTCATCTTTTATTAAAAGAGAGAAATCAACTAAAAGATGAAGTTGAGATATGGGAAAAAGAAGCAAATGCTATAGAGGAAGCAGCTTTACTCCTTGAAATAGCTGAAGAAGAAGGCGATAAAGAGGAGATCAAAGATGTAGAAAAGAAGCTCTTAAAGTTAGAGAAAAACATCCAACAGATAGAATTAAAAAAGATGTTGAGTGGAGAAGATGATAATAAAAATGCGTTTGTACATATAAACGCAGGGGCTGGTGGTACAGAGGCGCAGGATTGGGTGGAGATGCTTTTAAGGATGTATTTGAGATGGGCAGAATCTCATGGTTTTAAAACAGAGATAGTTGATATTCTCCCTGGGGAGGAGGCAGGTATTAAAAATGTAACCTTTGCAGTGAATGGAAAGTATGCTTATGGGTATTTAAAGGCAGAGATTGGTATCCATAGGCTTGTAAGAATATCTCCATTTGACACAGGCAAAAGAAGACATACATCATTTGCATCTGTTTTTGTTTATCCTGAGACATCCGATGAGATCCATATAGAAATAGATGAAAAAGATCTAAAGATTGATACCTTTAGAAGCAGTGGTGCAGGCGGACAACATGTTAATAAAACAGATTCTGCGGTGAGAATTACACATATACCTACTGGCATAGTGGCGCAATGTCAAAATGAACGCTCTCAGCATAAAAATAAAGCAATGGCGTTAAAGATCTTAAAAGCAAAGCTTATTGAAAAGGAGAGAAGGGAAAGGGAGCAGAAGAAAGTAGAATTGCATAGTTCAAAAAAGGATATCGCATGGGGAAGCCAGATACGATCTTATATACTTCATCCTTATAAAATGGTTAAAGATCACAGAACAAACCTCGAAAAAGGTGATGTGAATGGAGTTTTAGACGGCAAAATAGATGATTTTATAGCAGCTTACCTTTTGCAAAAATAGAGAATAAAATAACTCTGTTTTTTGCTGATTAATTAGCTTGCAAAAGAAGAATTAAGTGTGAGATAATTAAAACTAAAAAAGGTTTGTGTTAAAAGCTTAGTAAATCCGTAACGTAATTAGTACATTTTTTTATATGGATTAATTAATTCTTGACTTTATTTAAAGATCTTTATATCGTAAATATGATGAATGATAAATTTGAAGAATTAGAAGAAAAGGTAGCTCAGCTTCTCAATCGTTATGGGGAGCTAAAAAAAGAGCTTTTACTTAAAGAGGAGGAGAATTCTAATTTAAAGAAATCCCTTAAAGAAATGGAGAAAGAACGAGAAATTGCCAGAATGAGGATTCAGAAAATAATCACCAAATTAGAGGAAATGGGAATAGAGGATTGAGATAGAATTCTTTTTTCATATTTTTTTACATAATTAGAGGCGACAATCGCTGAACAAAGGAGAATGAGAATTTGTAAAGTGGCGTTTTTAGCCATCTTATGATCGGATGTAAAAACTGGTCTTGTATAGGTTGTTTTCAAATGAAACGATCATACGAAATAGAGATTTTAGGACATAAATATAATATAAAAACAGAAGAAGACCCTGAATATGTGAACAGAGTTGCTGAGTTTGTAAATGAAAAAATGAAGGAGGTTGCTGAAAAGGGCAAGATTATTTCTACGCTTCAAATAGCAGTTTTAGCTGCAATAAATATTGCGGATGAACTTATGAAAGAGAGAGAACAAAGAGAAAAGCAATTTAGAGATTTTAATAAAAGATCTGATCAATTGATCCAGTTGATTAGAACGCAATTATAATAAAATATTTATGTTCCCCTGCTATGCTTGTGATAAACCGGATTTTTTGAGCCAACAGCCTAAGGAAAGGGTCTTGTTCCCTGCTGTGGTGTGCCTCCTTAATTTTTATTTTTATTAAGGAGCCTAAAGCAGCATATCGGGACCCACTTTGTTCTTTAGGTTCAAAATGAAAGTTTACACGGCATTACAGCGGGGGAAAAAGAGACTAACCGGGTATACCGGATAATATATAAATCTCTTGCATTGGATTCGAAGAGGATCAAGGGCTTGAGAATTATACCCAAATAGGATTTTATCCTATTTTTGATAATAAAGGTATAAAATTAGCTGTAATGTTTTTTATGCGAGGTTAAAGCGTAAGTGGGTTGATATTATTTTGGTTAAAGTGGGTATAATTTTTTAAGTCATATAAACCTTAAAAATATATATTTCTTCTTTAAAGTCCTGTCCTTTTCAATCCTGCAAGTATTCTTGGGTTGGTTATTTTTAAATACTATAATGCGTAATAATCAATAATTAATTCGCAAAAGAAAAAAATAAGCGAACTGATTAATAAGATAGATCACGTGTTAAAGCTTAAAAGATTTGCAAAAATAACCAATATATTTTTAAACCTAACGAAATCAGGTTAAAACAATTTGCCTTTTTATGGCGGACTAATTATTTATAGATTTCCCTTGTTTAAAAGGAGGTGATTTGCCTTTGATCCATATTTCATTATCATGGATAGTAGTTTTGATAATATCCCTTGTTATAGGGGTGATTGTTGGTTATTTTTTCAGAAAAAAGTGGTTTGAGAAACGTATAGCTGAT
This sequence comes from Deltaproteobacteria bacterium, assembly GCA_019308145.1. Taxonomy (GTDB): domain Bacteria; phylum Desulfobacterota; class JAFDIG01; order JAFDIG01; family JAFDIG01; genus JAFDIG01. The sequence continues at coordinate 23,597 of JAFDIG010000004.1, forward strand.
GCAGAGAATATTGCTTCAAAGATTATAAGCGAAGCAGAAAAAAAGGCGGAAATCCTAAAAAGAGAGGCATTGCTTCAGGCTAAAGATAAACTTTACCAGAGCAAGGCTGAATTTGAAAAAGAGACCGCAGAAAGGAGGGCAGAACTTCAAAAACTTGAAAAAAGATTGCTTTTAAGAGAAGAAAATATAGATAAAAAGGTAAACATGCTGGACAACAAAGAGATTGAGTTAAATCAAAAGGAGAAAAATCTTCTCTTAAAAGAAAAAGAGATTAATGATAAGGAAAAGAAATACAATGAACTTTTGGAAATAGAAAAAGCTCGTCTTGAAAAGATAGCAAATTTAACCAAAGAAGAAGCAAAAAAGATGCTCATGGAATCAATTGAAAGTGAAGTAAAACATGAAATGGCTAAAAAGATAAAAGAGATGGAGGATGAAGCAAGAGAGACAGCTGATAAAAAAGCCAAGGATATTATAAGCTTAGCTATTCAGAGATATGCAGGTGATTATGTTCCGACAAAACAGTATCTGTTGTTACTCTTCCTAATGATGAGATGAAGGGAAGAATAATCGGGCGTGAGGGTCGTAATATCAGAGCTATTGAGTCTGCTACAGGTGTAGATCTTATTATAGATGATACACCTGAATCTGTGATACTTTCTGCTTTTAACCCTGTTAGAAGAGAGATAGCTCGTATTTCCCTTGAAAAATTAATAGCAGATGGCAGGATTCATCCAGCAAGGATAGAGGAAGTAGTTGCTAAAACATCACAGGAGATTGAGGAGAGAATAAGGGAATTGGGTGAACAGGCAACATTTGATGTTGGGGTTCATGATCTTCATCCTGAATTAGTAAAGCTTGTCGGAAGACTTTATTACAGGAGCAGTTTTGCTCAAAATGTTTATCAACACTCGATTGAGGTGGCTTTCCTTTGTGGAATTATAGCATCAGAGCTAAAACTTGATGTGAAACTTGCGAAAAGGGCAGGGCTTTTGCATGATATAGGCAAAGCAGTGGATCATGAGGTCGAAGGCTCTCATGCTATCATTGGAGCAGAGTTAGCAAGGAAATATAATGAATCGCCTGAGGTAATTCATGCAATAGCTGCTCATCATGAGGATGAGAATCCTTCAACAGCTTTGGCAGTAATCTTGCAGGCAGCTGATGCACTCTCTGGTGCACGTCCTGGCGCAAGGAGAGAGATGCTGGAAACATATTTAAAACGCCTTGAAGATCTTGAACATATAGCGAATTCTTTTGAAGGGGTTGATAAATCTTATGCTATTCAGGCAGGTCGTGAAATCAGAGTTATGGTTAATAATGAACGAATTTCAGATGAGGAGAGTGTGGTGCTTTGTAGGGACATTGCTAAAAAGATAGAACAAGAACTAACATATCCAGGACAGATTAAAGTTACTGTTATAAGGGAAACCCGGGCAGTGGAAATAGCAAAATAGGGAGAATAATTTGAGGATTTTATTTATTGGTGATATTATTGG
>JAFDIG010000182.1 GCA_019308145.1 Deltaproteobacteria bacterium
CCAAAGATCTACAATAGGTTGATTTCTTAAAGAAGGATATATAATATGATCTGGTCCTAAATCTGTTGCAATTACCTTCATTCCTAACCAGGAGAGATAAGAAAGTACCATGGAGCCAATCCAGAGATCCTTTGTTTTTCTTGCTTCAGCTATATATCCCTGAACAGGTGCCAAACTAAATATAAAGAATGCTGGTTTTCCTTCACAGATGGAGAGAGCAGAGACTAAAGAGCTATGATGCCAGATAGAATGGTCAGGAGTTCTTGTATCTGCTGGTACTAAATGCCATATGGGTCCAAGTTTCTTTTCATTTTCTGCTAAAAATTGTGGTAAAACTCTCCATAAAGATAGAAAAATCTTCTTTGGGGACTCATGCGCAATATTATTGAACCACTTTTTTAAAAGCTTATGTACTTCAGTAGACATTGGAAGTTCTTTTTTAACATTTATTGATTCAGGAGAAATAGGATGGGTTATCTCTAACCCCATATCATTAACATCCACTTTTAACATACTTTCTTTATACAAAGGCATTGGGGGACGATCAGCAGCTGATGCTATCATATCAGATACTTGATGAACATTTTCATCAAGAGTGTATCCTTTTATCATTTCTAAAAGATGCTATCATATCAGATACTTGATGAACATTTTCATCAAGAGTGTATCCTTTTATCATTTCTAAAAGTTCTTTTGACAAATCGACATGAGTTGCAATTGACAAAAATTTATGGGGTGGATCATGTAAAAATGCTTGAATCTTTTTTTCCCAATAAATATCCTTATTCATTTTTACCCCCTTATATTTATTGCATACTTTGATATCTCATTTAAAAACCTTTGGTTAATACTTAGAAATTTTTGATCCACTTCATTTATCTTTTCATCTTTAAAGAGAGTAGGAGAAAACCTTGCTGGTAGATACAAAATTGTTGGCACAAAACTATTATTATGAAATGCTACATGAATGAAATAAGGTGATGCTCGTCGCTGTAATTTGTTATCAAATTTTATATTACTTAATGGATATCCAAGGAATATTCTTTTTCTCGTAGGTAAAATTTTCCTACCAGTTATATAATATTTACCTACCAATGCTAACGCATCCTGCCAGCTATTTTGGGGTTTAAATTGTAAGTAGATGCTATTTTTAGAAAAACCTGTATAAGGTGGCAAACCATTATAGCTGTTTTTGATTTTATCAATTAATTTTGGTTCAACTAAAGATGTTGTAAACTCGTCTCCTAAGGGAGCAAATATATCTTTTCTATTTAATAACAATGTTGAACCAAAACCTTTTCTTGATCTGCTTCCTAAACCACCAAAGTTTACTAATCCCCATAAAGCCTTTAGAAATTCTTCTTCTTCATTTTTATCTATTGGTTTTGAAAATATAAAGGATATATTGAATTTAGTTCCTGAATCAAAAAAAGCCCTACTTGTCTCTACTGCTTTATTTTTTTTATTCCATAGGTAAACACCATAGCCTAAATAATCAATAGGGCTTACTAAGTGCCCTGCTGAGGATACTTTTAAATTTTTGTCAAGTTTGGGTGATCTTATACCTCTGTTTTTATATGATTCAAGTTTAGTTATTTTTATAGAAAATTTACTTGCCCCTTTCTTCTTTTCTTTATCTTCTAATGATGTTCCAAATAACCTCTCTTCTTTATCTTTTATTTCGTTTTTCTCATATTTTAGTTTTGCTCCAACTATCGCTCTCCACCAAAACCTAAGCAACCCTTTAATGCTTGGTGCTCTTATCTCTGCTTTGTTATTATCTGCTCCGCTTAGAAACATTGGTGTAACTACTTCGAATTTACAGTTTATAATCTTCATATAACTTTCCTCCTTATTTATTATTTTTTATCACATACTTGCCCATGCCAAAAACAGTTCCTTTGCCAACATGGATATATTCACCTAATACAAGAAATGGAAAAAATTTTGTTAATTCACCTTGATATGTTACATCTCCTACCATTCCCCCCATATTGATATGCCGCTTTTGGCGATGTGAATATCTTTCCCAATCCATATATCTTAAATTGTAAGAAATTGTTTTTATACTTTTGCTCTCATTAATTAATCCTTTAAAATCAATATGAGATAATTCTTTTTCTAAATGAAAGTATGAAAGAAGGGAGATACGTCTTAAAAGTGTTCTAAAAAGCAAATGAAACGGTATATCATTACTATATTTACCTTCAAAAGTAATTCTTGTTGGGGTAATAAATGTTATATTTAATATGTTTGTATCCTTGTAATTATTTATAATTTCATTGAATTTGATTTTATGATTTACATTTGAGAGCATTCCCTCTCCTTTTCTATAAACCTTAACATTTTTACCATTTAAACTATTTACCCATACTTCATTTAGTTCAAATTTTCCCCTTCCTTTTCCAATACCAAACCTCCCCATCCTTTTTACTGCTGTTATGAAGAAGGAGAGATAATCAATAGCTTTTCCTATTAATGTTAATTCAAAATTTATCTTTTCATATGGATAATATTCGTTTTTTCCTTTTAATGGGGGGATAAGGATAAAAGGATGGGGCGTTGATGTATACTTTTTCATCATTTTTGTATTCTTTGGCGGCGGGGTTTCAAATAGATAAATATATGCACATCTATTTTTTATTGGGCATTCATTACAATTGGATAATCCTATATAACAAACCGAATTTTTTAACGCTTTACCAAAAGCTCCTCTGAATGTTGAACCTTTATATGGAGGAAGAATTATTTTTTCTATAGCAGTTAATATAAAACTATATCTTGCAATATAGAAATGAGATATCATTTTTTTTATCCAAATCAATAAAGAAATAATTTTTAAAAATTTATATTTTTATACCACCCCTTTATGACAAATTAGGTCACAATGATTTAACCTTTTTAATTTTTTAGATTGAATATTATATTATTTTCCTCTATGATTTTTTATAGCATATCTTTTTTAATTATGCAATTATAAAAAATTTTGTATTTTTGTGACAATGTCACAAAAGTTAAAAAAAATCTTTTGAAATACTATTTTAGTTGCAATATAGAACTCTATTAATATGAATCCTTTTATAAAAGATCACTTTTTTATTGGTAAAGTTAAAATTCCTGGTAGGGCATTGCTTGCCCCTATGGCAGGGATAACTGATATGCCTTTTAGGCTTATTGCTAAAAAAAATGGGGCAGCTCTTGTTGTAACTGAAATGGTAAGTGCGGTTGCTTTAGTTAAAAACAATTCTCGTACATTTGATTTGCTCTCTTTTGATGTTTGTGAGCATCCAATATCTGTCCAAATCTTTGGTGCAGAACCTTTTATTATGGCAGAAGCAGCAAAAATTGTTGAAGATAGAGGATTTGATATCATTGATATCAACATGGGATGCCCTATAAAAAAGGTGATAAAACAAGGGGCAGGAGCAGCATTATTAAAAGAGATAGAAAAAGCAAAAGAAATAATCGCAAAAGTAAAAAAAGCAGTTAAAATTCCCCTTACAGTAAAGATTCGCTCTGGATGGGACAAAAGCAGCAGAAACTTTTTAGAAATTGGCTATATGGCGGAACAAGAGGGTGTTGATGCGGTTATTTTGCATCCAAGGCTAAAAAGAGATGGTTTTTCTGGAAAAGCAAGATGGGAGGATATTTCCGAGTTAAAATCAAGATTAAGCATACCTGTTATTGGAAATGGTGATATAAAAAAGGGGGATGATGCAAAAAGGATGATTGAGACAACTAATTGTGATGCAGTTATGATAGGAAGAGGGTCCTTGGGAAATCCTTGGATATTTAAAGAGGTAAATGCTGCTATTACTAAAGAAAGAATCCCTAATCCACCAAGTCGTGAACAAAAAGGGATAATCCTTTTAAAACATCTTTACTTAGCAGTAAAATTTAAGGGAGAGCTAAGAGGCGTAAGGGAAATGCGAAAACATATGGGTTGGTATAGTAAAGGCTTAGCTGCTGGGAGCAATTTTAGGAAGCTTGCACATCAAGTTAATACATTTTTACAAGCAAAGGCATTGATCATTGATTTTTTTCATCTAAAAGATGAAGATAGTCTTGGATGGGCTTTTGAGTAGGAGGATGTAGATGTTTGTATCAATAAATGGAAAGAAGATCCATTTTAAAAGGGTAGGGGAAGATTTAAAAATAACTCCTCTGTTTATTCATGGTGCAGGGGCAAACTTAAATGTATGGGAATTTCAAATGAGTGAGTGCGAAGGTATTTACATAGATTTGCCTGGGCATGGAAAATCCGAAGGAGAGGGTGAGAAGGACATAGATAACTATTCTCAATTTATAAAGGATTTCATTGACACCATGAATTTAAAAAAGGTTGTATTAGTTGGTCATTCAATGGGTGGAGCAATTGCTTTAAACTATGCAGTAAAATACCAAGAGAATTTAGCAGGTCTTGTTTTGGTTGCAACTGGTCCTACTCTTAAAGTAGATCCTCGTTTTTTAGATGGCTTAAAGGGGGATTTAAATAATACTATTGAGATGATTTCTAAATATGCTTTTATGAAAGGTATATCAAAAGCCTTATTGAGAAGGCTAAAAGATATTATGCTTTCTACTAAACCTGATATTATCTACCAAGATTTTTTTGCTTGCTCTCTTTTTGATAAAAGGGATGATATTTATAAAATTAAAAATTCTACAATGATCATTGCAGGGGAGAGGGATTTATTAACACCTTTAGAGTTATCCCTTTTTATGCTTGAAAAAATACCAAAAGCTCATCTCGTTGTAATACCTGATGCAGGTCATATGGTAATGATAGAAAAAGCAAAAGATTTTAATAAAGAGTTTTTATCATTTATAAATGAGATTTAAATATTTAAAAAATAAGAGATAAAAGATATATAAAATTTATTTTTTTATCCAGCTTATTAAAAACAGAAGTATAATCCCAACTCCCATGCTTATCAAGCCGGCAAGGGGAATGGGGTGATAGAGCTTAAGGAATAGGGATAGACCACCACCACCAACAATGGATGCGGTAGCACCTGAACTATTTAACCTTAATCTTTTTTTATAAAAGCCAAGAAAAGCAGGTGCAACCAAACCAGCAGAATAGACTGTATAACCTAAAAGCAAGGTTTTTATAACACCACCCATTTTTAATGATATAATCAAGGCAATAGAACCAATAATTAAGATCATTAATCTTGATATAAAAAGAGTAATTTTTTCATTTTCTTTTTTAATAACGCAACCTAATAGATCCTCTGTTATTATTACAGAAGATGTAAGCAAGCAGGTATCTGCGGAACTCATAACAGCACTTAAAAGACCGACAAGTACAAGACCATTTAATCCCGTTGGGATGACTTTGGTAACGATCATAGGAAAGCTTTGTTCAGCAGCAATATTAGGAGCGATTGCTTTAGCAGTGATACCAATTATAGTGATAAAAAAAGCAATTGGAATCAAGAGCAATGCGGTGAAAAAAATAGAATTTCTTGCCACCTTTTTATCCTTTGCACAAAAAAGGCGGGAGTAAATATCAGGGCCAACCAAGTAAGAAGATCCAACTAAAAAAAGAAGAGTAAAGATATATGAATAATTTATTTTTCCTCCAGTAGGAAAAGAAAAAGGATTGATCAT
>JAFDIG010000183.1 GCA_019308145.1 Deltaproteobacteria bacterium
CTTTTCTAAAAACCAGGTTAGGCTGGCTCCTCCGCTTTGTGTTGGTCCTCCATAAAAGTAATAATCCATAAATGGAAGAACTGTTATACCATTATATTTATTGCTTTCATTTTCAGCTAAGAATCCAACAATCTCAGATGTTCCACATATATCCATTGCAATTTTAGGGGTTATTATCCCTGAACCAATAAGGTTGCAAAAACCATCCATGGTGCTGACCACAACAGGTGTACTCTTTTTTATACCTAACTCTTTTTCAACCTTATCTGTTATTTCTCCTAAAATATCTGTAAAAGAATATGGAGCTGGGATAATATCATGAGGGATGTTAAGCTCTTTAAGAAAATCAAGATTGACCTTTTTTTCTTTTATATTAAACCATCCTAATCCACCTTCTAAGTCAGTGCCCCATCTATTAGTAAGCATATAGTTGATAAAATCCTTTGGCTGAAGAACTTTATATGTTTTTTTTAATATATCTGGCTCGTTTCTTTTGATCCATACAAGCCTACTTAAAGGAAAGGACGGATCGATTTTTGGTACATATCCCCAAATAGATTTCCTTTTTTTAGAAGGGATGAGATTATTTAGCTCTTTAGCCTCTTTAGTAGCCCTTTTATCAAGCCATAGAATAGCTTTTCTTAAAGGATTGCCCTTTTTATCTAAAAAGATTTGACCTCTGGTTTGTCCTGTAACTCCTATTGCACCTATTTCATTGAATTCTTTATGCTTTTTAAAATCATTAATAATATCTTTTATAGATTTCCACCATATATAAGGGTCTTGTTCAGGAAGAGACTTATATGCTTTTTCCTTAAAATGTATAACTTTTCCGTTAAGATCAAAAAGAGCGATCTTAACAGAGGAACTCCCTATATCCATACTTAAAATAAAGGATGACATCTGTTTTTTATTCTGCCTTAGCCTCTGAAACTAAAATAAGTTTATCACCTCTTACAAAAACTCTATCATATACAACTGGTACATCATCTTTTAGGTATGCAATCCTATTTGAAAAAAAGCCAGGGGAACCCTTTTTTACATTAAGCATTTTAGATTCAAAGGGAGGTAATATTATTGCTTGTAGTTCTTCCCTAACCTTTGTGATCCAGATACCAGAAATATCGCGAAGCATTTCATAAAGGGATCTTCTTTCTAATTCAGTTTTGGTGATCTTATTGCCAACTTCAGAGATAATATAAGAAGTTTGGTATACTAAAGGTGTTTTATCTGCAAACCTAAGTCTTTCCAAAATTAAAACTTCTGTTCCTTCTTTTTTTTGTAGATAATGTACTACATCCTTATCCGCTTTATACTTATCAAAGCGTAATACCTTGGTGTATGGTTGATGGCCTTGTTGTCTGATCTGTTCAACAAAATTGGTAAATTTAAAGAGAGGGTAGGAGAGGCTTTTGGTTTTGACAAAAGTGCCTTTTCCTGGTTTTCGCGTGATTAATCCTAAAAGCTCTAATTCTTTTAATGCCTTTTTTATTGTTATATCACTTACATCAAAACCAGCTGCCAGCTCTTTTTCTGTAGGAAGCTTGTCTCCAGGCTTAAAAAGGCCTTTTTTTATCATTAAAGATAAATTTTCTTTTATCTGATAATAAAGAGGAGAAGAGCCATCTCTTTTTAGGGAAGGAAGAGGTAATACCATAACGATCTCTCCTTATGGCTAAAAGATTATATTATTATAATAATATAATCTTTTATAAGTCAAGAATTTTTTTCAATTAAGGCTTCCTTTAAAAAATTTCAACAGATTTAAAATAGGAGAAAACTCTTTATTATAAAAATGTTAGGAGAATGTCTCAAAAAAAGCCTTCATTTTTTATGAAAAATTAGGGGAATCCTGATACCTTTTATATTGTTTTTTTTTATTCCATGTTATATATTTAAAAAACTTTTAAATATATTATAAAAAGGATTTAAAAATTTTGTGTTAAAGCTTGGTAAAATTATAAAAATAACAAATTAACAATAAAAAGAGGAGTGAAATCATGGATATAAAGGGAGCAATGGTTGCAATTGTAACCCCCTTTAAAGATGGAAGAGTTGATGAGTATGGTCTCGTTCGGTTGATAGAATTTCAGATTGATAATGGTATAGATGCTATAGTCCCGTGTGGTACTACAGGGGAGAGCGCTACTCTTTCATATAAAGAACATGAAAGGGTAATAGAGCTTACAATAGATGCAGTAAAAGGCAGAGTTCCTGTAATAGCAGGAACAGGCTCGAATAGTACAGAAGAGGCGATAAGCCTTACAAAGGCTGCTAAAAAAGCAGGGGCAGATGCTGTTCTTTTAATAACACCTTATTATAATCGTCCTACACAAGAGGGGCTTTTTTTTCATTTTAAAGAAATTGCAAAAGAAGTTGATATTCCTCAAATATTGTATAATGTTCCATCAAGAACAGGAGTAAATCTATTACCAGAAACAGTGGCTCGATTGTCAAAGATTGAAAATATTATAGGGATTAAAGAGGCAAGTGGTTCAATGCGTCAGGTTACAGAGATTATTGATATGTGTGGTGATGATTTTGTTGTGTTATCAGGAGAGGATATGAATAATTTTCCTATTATTTCAGTTGGTGGCAAAGGGATGATCTCTGTTGTAGCAAATGTAGCACCATCTGATGTTGCTAATATGTGGGATGCCTATGAACAAAATGATTATAAGAAAGCAAGAGAGCTTCATTATAAAACTTTCCCTTTATCTCGTGATCTTTTCTTAGAAACAAACCCAGTTCCTGTAAAAACAGCTCTTGCTTTAATGGGAATGATAACAGGAGAACTTCGGCTTCCTCTTGCACCTATGTTAGAAACAAATAAGAAAAAATTAGAAAAAACCTTGAAACTTTATGGTTTGCTAAAATAAAGTTTACACTGAAAAATAAGATATGAAATAATTAAAGCAAAAAATATTATTTGTAAGAGATTCCTAAATCAATAAAAAATAACAAAGTAATGAGAATTAAGATCTGGAGGTAAAATGTTATCTATTATTATTGCTGGTGCTTTAGGTAGAATGGGCAAGGCAATCAGGGATATCGCAAAGAATGAAAATGATATAAAAATAGGCTCTCTTATTGAAAGAGAAGATCATCCCATGATAGGAGAATTTTTTGATGATTTAAAGTTAGAGAGCTCACTTGGAGATATCATTGATAAAGGGGATGTAGTGATTGATTTTACAACACCTTCAGCAAGTCTTGAGCATCTAAAAATCGTAGCAAAGTATAAAAAAGCAATTGTAATCGGTACTACAGGTTTTTCTGATAATCAAAAAGATGAAATAAAAAGGTTTTCTAAAGATGCGAAAGTAGTTCTTTCTCCCAATATGAGTGTAGGGATTAATTTATTATCACACATTATTGGTTTGGTAACAGAAGTATTAGGCGCTGATTTTGATACAGAAATAGTAGAATTTCATCATCATTTCAAAAAGGATGCTCCAAGCGGAACAGCTTTAATGCTTGCAGAGGTAATCGCAAAGGTGAGAGGTTATAAGCTTGATAAGGATTTGATATTTGGTCGCTATGGAAATGTTGGTGCTCGTCCTCAAGATCAAATTGGTATTCATGCTGTAAGAGCAGGTGATATTGTTGGAGAGCATCTTATTCTCTTTTGTGGTGAAGGAGAGAGGATAGAAATTACTCATCGGGCACACAATAGGTATTGTTTTGCTAAAGGGGCAATTAGAGCTGCACGGTGGGTAGTTGATAAACCTTTTGGCTTTTATGATATGCTTGATGTTTTAGGTTTAAAGAGAGGTATCAATAATGAAGATAGGTAGGTTTAAGCATAAAGATAATATCTTTTATGGCATTGTTGAAGATGATAAGGTTATCGCTATTGATGGTAATATTTATGTAAGTTATAAACAAACAGGTAAAACCTTTTTTCTTGATGAACTTAACTTTCTTCCTCCAGTAAATCCAAGTAAGATCGTTGCGGTTGGACTTAATTATCGTGATCATGTTGAGGAGGTGAAAGAAAATCTTCCAGAGTCTCCTATTCTTTTTATAAAACCTTCTACTGCAGTTATAGGGCATAAACAAAAAATTTTATATCCTAATATGTCTAACCGAGTGGATTATGAAGGGGAATTGGCGATTATTATTGGGAAAGAAGCGAAACAGGTTCCTAAAGAGCATGCAGATAATTTTATATTAGGCTACACTTGTTTTAATGATGTTACAGCAAGGGACTTGCAAAGAAAGGATGGACAATGGACAAGGGCTAAAGGTTTTGATACCTTTGCTCCTGTTGGACCTTGGATTGAGACTGATCTTGATCCTTCTGATTTAGAATTGAAGACTTACTTAAATGGAGAGGTAAAACAATTTACTCGCACCTCAAGTTTAATCTTTGATTGTAATTATCTTGTAAGTTTTATATCAAACGTAATGACACTTTTACCAGGAGATATTATCGCTACCGGAACAACATCAGGTGTTGGGCCCATGTTTTCAGGGGATAAGGTGGATATATATATTGAGAAAATAGGGACATTAAGTAATACTGTAATAAAGCAATGAAATTCAAGTTAGTTGATTTATTAGGAGAGATTTATGAACCAACAATTTATGGAAAGAAGAAAAGATAGAAGTGAGATACCTTATGAGGCAGCAAAAAAGCAGTTGGAATATATAGCAAGGGAAGGGGAATTTAAAGCTGCTTTGATGACTACAGAGGATGGACTTCTTGTTGTTGATATCTCTTCTCAATATAATAATGAGGAACTTGGTGGAATTGCTGCTTTACTAAATGAGGTAAAAAAGAGAATAGAATTGGTTGTTAAGTTTCAGACAGATCAAATTGTTATAAAAGATCGCTCTGGTTTATCCTTTATTTGCAAATTTTTTAAGGTTTTGGGGCAAACTGTATCTCTAACAGTGATAGCCCCGGAAAACTCCCCTAAACAGGAGTTAACTGATAGGGCAATACAGGGTTTAAAAAGGATTTTAGAAAGAGAAAATATCTAAATTCTTTAAAGCCTCTTTTTTTTAA
>JAFDIG010000184.1 GCA_019308145.1 Deltaproteobacteria bacterium
TGCACCTAAAATCCTTGGTACTGATGGAAAAAGCAAAATGTCCAAAAGTATGAATAATTATATTGGTTTGTTAGAATCTGAGGATGTTATATGGGAAAAGATAAGAACAGCTGTAACTGATGAAAATAGAAAAAGACGCTCTGATCCAGGAAATCCCAGTATCTGCAATATATATACAATCCATACCGCTTTTTCTTCTCCTGAAGAACTTGATATGATTGATAGAGAATGTCGTAAGGCTGGTATAGGATGTATTGACTGCAAAAAAATTCTGATGAAAAACCTATGGAAAGAGATTGCTCCAATTCAAGAAAAAGCAAAAGAGTTTTTAAACAATGAAAATGAGGTAAAAGATATCCTTCGTGATGGAGCAAAAAAGTGTAAACAGATTTCAGAATCTGTTATGGCAGAAGTTAAGGAAAAAACTGGTATTTCCCCTTTTTAGATAAAAATTTTTTTATACGCAAACACTTATTATTTAAGCACTTTTATAATCTCTTCATTCAAATCGGTTGTTCTTGTTGCAATAATATTGTAATCTGGAGAGAAAGGTTCTAATCTTTCTATTTCTTTGCCTGAAAGGTCTGTAACAACACCTCCTAACTCTTGAAAAGCTAATAATCCAGCAGCAAAACTTTCAACAGATAATTTATTGCGTATATCCACCAATGCATCCAGATTCCCTAAAATAACTTGCATCATTTCTACAACACAACTTCCAAAATTTCTCACAACCTTTACTTCTTGAAGTAAATTTGATAAATATTTAACCTTTTTTGATGGTAAAGATGTAATAGGAAGAACTATTGAACTTTTCTTAAGAGAAGGGGATGGTAAAGGGGAGAGAGGCTTGTCGTTAAACAGAACCTCTTCACCTTTTTCTACATATATGGTATCGCCTGTAAAAACAGAACCTAATATACCAGAATATATATCTTTAAAACTGTTAGCTGATTCTTTATATTCAAAAAACGCCATGGAAAAACCAACAAAAGGGATATTATGTTCAAAATTCCAGGAGCCATCTACAGGGTCAAGGAGCACCAAAAAGGATGGTTTTCCTCTTTTGAATTTTATTAGTCCTGATTCCTCTGAAAAGATCTTTACAGGAAAAGGAAATCTTTCTCCTAAATAATTAAGAACCAATTTTTCTGCTTTAATGTTAAACTCTCTTATTGGTCGTCCCTTCTCATTTACTCTTATAACCTTTTTATGATTAATTCCTTCCTGTAAAAGATAATCCTTAACTGTTTCAAAAATAATTAGAGAGTGATCATGAAGTTCCCTATCCATTTCCTTTCCCTTTTAAATTAAAATATTTTATATCTTTCCTTTATCTTAATCTTTATATATCAGAATTCTTTAATAAAGTCTAACAAAAATAGAAAACAAATAAAGAATAAAAATTTATATTATTTAGCAAGAAAAAACAAAAAAATGTTGCAATATATGAAAATACCAATATAATTACTAAAAGAGTTATTAAAAATTTTTTTAATCTTTAAAAGGAGGTCTGATAATGGCAATTAAAGTTCTAATTTCCAGGAATATTAAGCCTAATAAAGCGAATGAAATGAGCGCATTGTTTAAAGAGATGCGATACAAAGCTATGGATACTGTTGGCTATATTTCAGGTGAAACACTGCGTGAATATAATAACCCAAACCACTACTTGATTATTAGCACATGGAGATCAATCGAAGATTGGAATAACTGGTTTAATTCCTCACAAAGAAAAGAGATGATGAAAAAAATAGAACCATTATTAGAAGGTCCAACTAAAATTGAATTATTTGTTTATCCATAATTTTTACGAATTAATAATGATTTATATTTTTCTAAATAAAGCCTTTTTTAAGGCTTTTCCTTTTTATGTAGATAAATCTAAGTCCATAATTATCTCACTGATTTTTTGATATCTCTTTGTTTTATCTTTCTCTATGGATTTCATTATTACTTTATTCAGCCATTCAGGTATAGAAGGATTAATTGATTTAGGTTCTTTTGGAATAGTATGAAGATGGTGATAAAGTACTTCCCCATGAGTAAATGGTGGATCTCCTGTACTCATTTGATACATAATGCATCCCAAAGAATATATATCATATCTTGGATCAACAGGTTCACCTCTTATCTGTTCAGGAGACATATAAAGAGGAGTTCCTTTTATTGATGTACGAGACATCATCGCTTTTTCTACAATCTTTGCTATACCAAAATCCATTATCTTTATTATATTATTTTTAGTTACCATTATATTAGCTGGTTTTATATCTCTATGCACTATATTTTTGCTATGAGCATAATCAAGGGCAGAACAAATCTGTAATACCATATTTTTTATTACATAAGGAGGAAGAGTACGTCTTTTATCCAATATCTCTTTTAATGTTAATCCTTCTATAAACTCCATTATAAGGCATATATCACCTTCATCTTCTATAATGTCATATAGTGTTACAATATAAGGATGATTCAATGTTGCAATAATTTTTGCTTCTCGTTTAAAATCTTCTAAATGCTCTTTACTCTCTTTAAGATAATCAGGTAGAACTTTATAAGCTACTATCCTATCTAACACGTTATCTTTTGCCTTATAAACAAGTCCCATGCTACCTTGCCCTATCTCTTCAATAGGTACATAACGCTTAACCACCTTGTTTCTCTTTTCTGTTTCTATTCTATATTTCAATCGTTTAATTCTTTGATTTACATCTCTGTAACTAATATCAATAGTAAGAATCTTTTCAAATACCTCTAAAGCTTCTTTTAGTTTTTCACTTTTTTCAAGTACTATTCCATATTCATAAAAATAATCGATATTTGTTGTAGAAGGCTCCTCATCAGAAAGAGCCTTTAAATATTTTTCACGAGCAAAATTGTATGCACCTTTTTTCGCAAAAAGTTGTCCTAAAAATAGTTCCACCTTTTTTGATGAAGGAGCTTTTTGCACTGTAGCTATTGCCTTATCTATTTCACCTCTTTCAGCAAGGATATATCCTGCTTCCAGAAAATTACCTGCTTTTTCATAATTTTTTATAGCGCTAGAAAAATCCTTTAATTTTAGATATAACTTTGCTGCCCTCTCGTATTGTTTTGCCATTTCAAATGCTTGTGCTGCTCTTAAATCTTCGTGTATGAAAAGCAGAAGGTCCCCTGCCTTTTCATAATCACCTCCTAAAATTGCCATTTCGCTTGCATTGAAAAAACTACCAGCCCGTTCATAAATTTCAGCTGCCTTAATATATTCTTCTGCTTTCTCATACATATGAGCAGCTTCAGCAAGATCGCTTATCGAAATATGGTATAATGCCATCATCTCATAATATTTCTTATCATTTCCCATCTCTTTATAGAGTTTAGCAGCCTCCTGGTATCTTCTATGCTCAGCATAAATATTCACTGCTTTTTCCAACATGTTAGCTTTTAGATAAATCTCTGCTGCTTTTAAGTGCTCACCCACTTTAATATAAATCTCTGCAGCTTTTTCAAAGTCATTAGTTTTTAAATATAGTTCAGATGCTCTTAAAGCTAATCTTTTTACCTTTGAATTTGTTGATAAATACTGAGGATCCCCTATTAGCTTCATTTTTGATGATTCCTTTATATATAATTCTTCAAATAGCTCTGCAGCTTTACCGAATTGATTAGCCTTTACAAGCATATCCCCTGCTTTCTCAAAAAAATTGTTTTTTAAATATAATCTGGCAGCTTCTTCATAGTTGTGGGCTTTTTCAAACATTTCAGCGGCAAAAAAAATCTTGTTTGCTTTTTCAAATAAGCTGCCAGCTAAATTAAATTTTCCCCTCTTTTGGTAACACCTGGCAGCTTCTTCATATTTTTTAACCCTTTCATAATATAAAGCAGCATTTTCAAAAAGCCCCATCCTTTCATAAATACGTGCTGCATTACTATGATCTCTTCCCTTTTTAAACATTTCTAAAGCATTTTGTAGATCCCCACCCCTTTCAAAGGCATGTGCTGCAGCTAAATAATTTTTACTTTTTAAGTATTGTTCTGCCTCTTTAATATGTTCTTTTTTCCTTCTCTGTTCTAAAACTTTAGGATCTTTATATCCTTCTTTAATATGCCTAGTAATTGCTTTATAAACTATTTTGAAAACAATAAAAAGAATGATAATAGGAATCCCATACTTCATCCCTTTTTTTACATTTTTATTCTCCATTATCTTTTGCAAACTACTTAAACTGTTATCTATTCCCCCTCTATAATCATCCTGTGCAAAACAAGTAATACCTAACGTTATTATTACTGCCAAAATTAAAATAAAGATTACAAAGAACTTTCTCTTATTATTCACTTAAAAACCCCATTTTAACATCAAAAGAATTTAAAAAATCATCTAAGATTTTTATAATAACTACTTACTTATGACTTTTAAATTAACATTTTAATTTGTTTCTTTCAAGCAATTTTCAAAAGGGTCATGTAAAATACTTTGTGTCAAAAAAGCTTTTTAAAAAAAGGAGGTACACCCCATGGCACAAAATTCATATAATACGATGAAAGAAGTAAAGGAATATAAATGAAAAAGATGTTACCGCTCCTATACAAATAAAACGGTCAAAGAAGTTATGAAAAGAGAGATGAATATCTTGATAAATATCTTGATGAACTTAGCAGGAAAGAAAAAGGGAATAGAAGAAAAAATGTTGGGCACATAAAACAAGGAATAACATAAATTATGTTAAAGAAGGGAGATAAAAAAGAGGTAAAGAGAGATATTCATATAGGGTTTTTGCTGATAAAACCTCTAAAGAATACTTTTTACTATATTCTTTCATCTAAATAAAAACCAGGTGTTTATATTCCTTTCTCGATGACACAAAATTATTGACATGACCCTTTTACATTTTTCTTGACATCTCTAAATCTTATTATTAAAATTATTTTAAAAAATCTTAATATAAAAAAGCTAACTTATGAAAAAGTTGATTTTACCTATTTTAATTTTATTTACTTTTGTCTTTTTTTCAAAAA
>JAFDIG010000185.1 GCA_019308145.1 Deltaproteobacteria bacterium
TTTTTTACCTCCCCTATCACATAAACTGTCCCACCTTTTGCTATATGAACAATATCACCAGATTTTAATAAGATATTTGCTTGTGGGTTACCTTTTTTAAATAGATCTTCCATATCAATAGTAATCTGTTTGTTAATCCATCTATTAGATTTTTTCATGGGTCTATTTATATAGATCTTATCTCCTGCTTCTTCAGTTAATCCCCCAGCCATTGATATTATCTCCATTAGATGAATATCTCTTGGGACCTCATAAACTTTTGGATTTTTTATCGCACCTAAAACTGTAATCTTTATACTTCTATATTCCTTTATGAACACAGTTACATGAGGGTTATAAATATATTTTTTGCCTAAAACTTTCTCTATCTTCTTTTCAAGTTCATAAGAGGTTAATCCATTAACACTTATAACCCCAATTAAGGGTAGCGTAATAAGCCCAGAGGAAGAGACTCTAACTTTTGTTTGGAGATCTTCAACACCAAACACTGATATATCTAAAAGATCACCTGGTCCGATCTTATAATCTTTTGAAATTGGTCTTTTTTGTTCTGATAAAAGGGATAACTGTTGAGGAAATAACTCAGAATATGTGGGAGGATGGCTTTTTTGGAGATTAGTCGCTATCTTTTCAGGTTCAGGTGATGATGTTGCACATCCTAATATCAACATAAAAATGATGTTAAAGAAAAGAAATTTTTTTATAGATTTCACTTCTTTCTATCTGCAAGGACGATAAGGACTCGCAGGTTTTTTGCAAGCTTGTTCGTAATATATTATGGTAAAGGCAGCTCCTGCGATTACAGCTGCGGATTCTGCTAAAAGCGCCAAACTTGGGACACCACCAGAACACTTGCTACACTTTTCTTCCGTTCTCTTAGCGACAACTATATTTCCTTTTTTATTAATATTTGCATTTTCGCCTTGGTTAATAGTCAAAATATTTCTGTTAGAAAAATCTTTTGCATATATAAACCCATTATAACAACAGACTCTTGTTAAATGAGTATTAACTACCTCTATAGCTCCAATAGTATAGGTATCTGTAACTGTTAACCCTTTGTCAAAGGTTGTTACATTACCAGAAGGAGCAAAAAAAGTTGCGTTTATTATATCTGAGATTTTAAAATCCATTGCCCCTTTTTCTATTCTTATCTTGAACTCTTTAAAATTGAAATCAATTATTTTTACAATAGTTTTTGGGTGTAGTACTAAAAAAACATCACCTTCAAATAAGACCTGTATGCAACCATCTTCAACCTTTACTTTATCGCCAACAAATATCGGGTGATCAGGGAATATTCTTTTCCATTTTCCATCTTTTTCTAAATAGACTTTTCCTTCGCCTACTATTTTCCCTGTTACCAATTGTGCTGAAATAGGAGGGGAGATCAAGAATAAAAACCAAGAAAAACATAATAATAATACCATGATACGTTTCATATTTTTACCCTCTTCTTAAGAGATAAATTATACATTATATAATATCAAAGAAAAATTCCTTTGTCAACTTTTTTAAGCTAAATCATTAACAATTGATTTTAAGATAAATTTATAATATAAAAATAAAAAAGATCTTTGAAGAGGTGGCAAATATGAAGAAATGGGGAGTAAAGATATTATTAGTTTTGCTTTTTTTAAATTTTTTCTCTTGTTATCTATTTGCTGATAACTTTATTGGGAAGGTTTTATATGCTAAATTTAATATAAATTATCTAAAAAATAGGTTACATTATTCCAATCCGAGGGTTCAATCTTATAGATTTATTCCAGTAGGAACAAAGGTAAAGATAACAAATATAAGCAAAAGATGGGTTACATTTATAAGTTATCAGGATAACCTTACTTATTATCTTAAATTGGATGGTCATTCAACCATTGAAAATAATATAAAAAAGTTTTTTTCTGAAAAAGACCCTAAGAGTGATATTGCTACACTTTCTAAATGGGAGCAAAATCTTATAGATTTAAATAGAATAGAAAAGGGTATGTCAAAAAAAGCGGTTCTTTATTGTTTTGGACCACCATATTATACCCCTGATTATGAAGAGAACAGGATTTGGATTTATCAAGGGGTAGCATGGGGACCATTTAAAAAGAGGTTTGCTCTGTATTTTGATGCTAATTGGAAAGTGGCAGATATTAGATATTGAATTTTAAAATCATTTTTAATAATAAAAAAATTAGCTTCTATATAGTTTCGAAGAATTGAGTAAAAAGAAAAAGTTAAAATTTGTATTCTTTTGGTACAACAGTTATCCAATTGTTTTCAGAAACAAAGGGAGGTTCAAAATCTTTAACAAAAAAACCTCTTTTTTCGTCCTCTTCTCTATCATATCCTATTGTAATCTTAGGGGGTAACTTCACACCTTTATCAATTATTGTCCTTCTAATCTTACAGTACCTCCCAACCTCAACATAGGAAAAGAGTATAGACTGATCAACCTCTGAAAAACTATTGATCCTTACAGAGTAAGAAAGAACACTATTATTTACTCTTCCACCACTTATGATACAACCTGGAGATATTAAGGAATCAAGAGCAATTCCCATTCTCTCTCTATCCTTAGAAGATTCTTTTGAAAAGACTGTTTTTGCAGGGGGATGAATTTCATGAAAAGTGCGAATTGGCCAAGTTTCGTTATATAAATTAAAGATAGGGGAAACTGCTACGAGATCCATGTGAGCTTGCCAGTATGATGAGATTGTTCCTACGTCACGCCAATAATCTTCTTGTTCATCTTGTCCATAATAACTTCTATTTTCATCTTTAAAAGGATAAGCAAATACCTTATACGGACCATAGACCATAGAAGGTATTATATTTTTCCCAAAGTCATGAGAAGAATCATCTTTCTTTGCATCATCATAAAGGATTTCTTTAAGTATCTCAATTTTAAAGAGATATATTCCCATTGATATAAAGGCTTTTTTGGGGTTGTTTGGTATTGGTTTTGGTTTTGCTGGTTTTTCTTCAAATCCAATTACTTTATAGTTTTGATCGATTTCTATTATACCAAATTGCGAGGCTCGTGATATTGGAACTTGAAATACAGAAATTGTAAGATCAGCATCCTTCTCTCTATGAAATGATAACATCTTTCTATAATCCATGCTATAAATATGGTCTCCTGAGAGGATTAAAATATTATTTACTTTCTCTCTTTCAAGATAGTAAAAGTTACGATATACAGCATCAGCTGTTCCTTTATACCAAGATAGATCTTCTCTTTGTTCAGGAGATAAAATTGTTAAAAAATGACCTAATTCTGGCCTAAATATATTCCATCCATCTCTTAAATGTCTGGCTAAAGAAAGGAATTTATATTGTGGAACAATAAAGATTTTATAAATTTCACTGTTTATACAATTACTTAAAGTGAAGTCTATTAGTCTATAAATTCCACCAAACGGAACAGCTGGTTTTGCTCTGTCCCTGGTAAGAGGCATTAATCTTTCACCTCTACCACCTGCTAAAACAAAAGCAATAATATCTTTCATATTGACATCCTATCAATTTTAAGTTAGAAAGTTAACTCACAACAAATTTAGCTAAACTTTAAAAATTTTTCAATATAAAAAGGGGAAGAATGGAGATAAAAGAGAAACTTATAAGGATTATAGAACATTGGATAGATCATAATGAAGAACATCTATTAGAATATAAGAGATGGGCTGATATTGCTATAGCTAATAATTTTAAAGATGTTGATAAAGCTATTAAGATAGCTACTGAAAAGGTAAGAGAAGCAAATGAAGAGCTTCAAAAAGCTCTAAGCTTCCTTGAACCCAGTTAATCCTTCTATTTTTAACAAATAAGCTTTTATTTCTAAGCCCGAGGAAAATCCTGTAAGTTTTTTGTTTTTTCCTATTACCCTATGGCATGGGACAAAAATTGCTACAGGATTTTTCTTACATGCTTGACCAACAGCACGGGAAGCACTTTTGTTACCAACACGTTGTGCTACTTCTTCATATGAAAGGGTGACACCATAAGGTATATGGTAGAGAACATCCCATACACTCCTGCAAAAAGGTGTTCCTGAAGATAGATCAATTTCTATATCAAATTTGTTCCTTTGTCCCAAAAAATATTCGTCAAGTTGTTTTATTTCTCTTTCAAATTCTTTTTTCTCTTCTATAACATCAAAAAATGGTTTGAAATTTTCTAATTTAGAAAAAAAATAGCTTTTATTAGGCTCAAAGGTTAATATATTTACACCTTTTGATGTGCGAGAAATTAAGATTTCTCCTATTGGAGAAGGAAAAGTTGTAAAGAAAATTTTTTCCCTTTTTATCATTATATAGATCTAAAAAATAAGCTGTGAACTAATTAGTCCGTCTTTCTTACAGGGACTAATTAATTATTTTTAGAAAATAGCAATAAGGTATCTAAAAACTAAATTTTTCTATCCTTATTTATTCTGTAAAAAAAACACCAAACAGGATTCTTAAGAGAAGACTATTAGAAATGTTAAGGTGTTAGTTCAATCTTTCTGGATGAAACTTTATTTATGCGCCCTGAACGAATACATCGCGTACAAACACGCATGCGTACTACTCTTCCGTTTTTCTCTACTCTTACTGTTTGTAAATTTGGAAACCATACTCTTTTAGTTTTATTATTAGCATGGCTTACATTATGTCCTACTTGTCTACCTTTACCACAAATTTCACATACTCTTGCCATTTATCTCTACCCTTTTAAGAAGATTTTTTAATTATTAAAAAGTTATTATATAACAGAAAAATTAAAATTTGGCAAGAGTTTTTTATTGAAAAATCTTTTGTGCTTTTAAGAAAAAGAGGAGTTTTTACTTCTCTAAACCAAATTTGTAACCTCTAAATTTAATTAGTTTGATTTTATTTTTTAATTCATCTGATTTGAAAAATAAAAATCTTTAAAATTCTGATATTTATATATATATAGTTAAAATATTAGTTTGACTTTTTTAATTAACTATGCTATATATTTAAAAAATTA
>JAFDIG010000005.1 GCA_019308145.1 Deltaproteobacteria bacterium
ATAATGGTCGGGATGACTGGATTTGAACCAGCGACCTCTGCGTCCCGAACGCAGCGCTCTACCCAGGCTGAGCTACATCCCGATAATTTTAGTTTAGGTTAGAACTTGTATCTTTGTCAAGATATTTTGGGGATGAATAATGAATAAAAATTTAATTTTTTATCTAAAGGTGATTCAGCATAACTTATCAAAAAAGGATTGTATTGCTAAAATAGGTGTAAAGCCTTTATATATTGGAAAACTCAAGCTAAAAGATGTATATTTCCAATATGAACATTTTTTAATCCCTCCTCTTTTGCTGCTTGTAAAGATAGTTCTGCTGTCTCTCTTTTTGTGGTAGGCATATCATCCATAAAAAAATGGGGGTAAAATGCAAGAAGAGAATAGGGGATTTCAGGATCAATTGAAGCAATAAATCTGGCGATTTTTCTTACCTCATCTTCCTCTACATAACCTGGAATTAAAAGGGTGCTTGCAATAAGCAAAGGAACCTCACGTCTATCCTTGCCAATCTCATATACCACCTTGAAATTCTTTAGTATTTGCTTGTTTGAAATACCTGTAAGCGCAATATGAATCCTTTCATCAAAGGCTTTTAAGTCAAATTTGACTATTCCAAAACTTTGATAAGAGAGTTTTGCTGCTTGGATCATAAGTTTTGGATTGAATTGACCATTGGTCTCAAAGCAGATCCTAAAAGGTCTTCCCTTTGTTTTTATAAGTGCTTTTTTAGCACTGTTTATTGCATGTGCTGCTTGGGTAGACGGATCTCCTCCGAAAAAACAGATGCAAGCGGTTCTTGAATCTATCTGTGATACAAGTTCATCACTTGATATGGTTTTCCCATAAGGGTTTGCTTCTTTAAAATGATAGTTCTGGCAGAAAAGACAGTTTAAGGAGCATGATTCATAAAAAACAGCTAAGTTTTTATATCCATACTCTGCTCCTTTTGAATAGCTATATCTTTCCCATCCTTTATCCTTAATAACCTCAGCAGGACATACAAATGAGGCAACGCAGTTTGTTGGAAGAGGATCAAAGTAGAAGCTTAAAAGACCTTTGTTTGTTGTTCCACTTATATGATGTAATCTCCCTTTGATATTTTCTCTTAAGCCACAGTAGCCTTTTTCTCCTTTTAATATTACACATTGGTTAGCACAAAGAGAGCATTTTACTCCTTTATCTGATCTGGGAGGGTATGGAGGAAGATTATAAGCTTTTCTTGCTCTTGCATGTATCCCCATTATTATCGGTTTTAGTTCATCAAAATGGTTTATAATACAATCTCTACAAAGGGACAAAAAGGATGAAATCTTTCTTGATTCTTTGCCACAATTTAAACATTTTGCTTTTTTCCCGATCATAAGAGATGGCAAGATCATGATTTTAAAAGATTTTAAAAGATATTTTAAGTTTAATTAAAATAAATCCTAAAATTATTTTGTAAATTTTACTAAAATTTTGAATATATGGAAAGATATATATAACCCCCAAAATTTATAATAAAGAATAAAGGCTTCTCTATACCCTTTTTTAGTGATACAAAATTATTGAAATAACCTTGCAGATTTTAGGCTTGACACTTATCCTTTGATATGATTTTGTTTTTATATTGTATTATTAAATAAACAAGGAAGGAGAAAAAATGTCTTATGTTTTTGGACCTGTTCCATCAAGAAGGCTTGGATTTTCTTTAGGGATTGATTTAGTTCCTAAAAAGGTTTGTTCACTTGATTGTATATATTGTCAGGTCGGCTCAACCACTAAAAAAACGATTACACGCAAGGAATATATCCCTTTAAACCCAGTGGTAGAGGAGTTAAAAAAATGGGCTTATGAAGGAGGAGAAGCTGATGTTGTTACAATGAGTGGGAATGGAGAACCAACTTTGAATAGCAAAATAGGTGAACTTCTCATTCAGATTAAGGATATAACAGATCTTCCCACCGTTGTAATTACTAATGGTACCCTTTTATATAGAGATGAGGTTAGAAAAGATTTACTAAACGCTGATATTGTTCTTCCTTCACTTGATGCTGTTACCCCTAATGTTTTTAGGGCAATAAACAGACCTCATCGATCCCTTGATATAAATAAAATTATTGAGGGTTTGATCAAATTTAGAGATCAATTTCGGGGGAAATATTTTCTTGAGATACTCTTTTGTAAAGGTATAAATGATACAGAAAGAGAACTTGAGGCACTTTATCATGCAATAGAGAAAATAGATCCTGATGAAATCCATTTAAATACAGTAGTTCGCCCTCCTCAAAATAAAAGGGCTTTGCCTTTAACCATGGAAGAATTGGAAAGGATAGCAAAAAGGTTTGGCAAAAAAACAAAAATAATAGCACACTTTGATAAAGAACATCTATCAACAGCACTTCAAGATTTTGAAAAGAGAGTCCTTGACTACCTTGATAGAAGACCTGCCACACCAGAAGATCTCTGCCTTGTTTTTGGGGTAACTAATGATAAGCTTATGAATTTCATGGATAAACTTAAAGATGAAGGTAAGGTAGTAGAAAGAGTATATGATAAAAAGCTCTATTTTCAAATTAGGGAATAAAAGGATTGGGAGAAGGTGGCTCATAGGGAAAAGTTTATTATAATTAAAAACTTTATTTAAGGAAATATACCCCATACGGTTCTACTTTTCCATCAAATGATCTATTGGTAATAAGATCGTTTTTATCTTTATATTCAGGCAGCATGAGTGTATCATTACTTACATTTATAATTGTGAGAACGCTTTCACCCTGATATTCTCTTAAGATGACTAATAATCTTTTATCAGACTCAATTAACTTTCTTGAACCAAGAGGGCTAAAGGCTAAAATCTCTTTTCTTACATTTAGTAGGTGCAAATAATTGTTTAGGACTTGATATCTCAGAGAATGAACATCTGATAAAGAGGCTTCAATAAGTTCCATCTTAAGTTTTTCACGATTAATCATCCGTTTTATTTTTGTCTCCTCCACCCCCTTGTAGTAGTTTCTTGAACCCAATAAGCTATGTATATAGATTCCTGGTAGACCCTTTAGCGTAAGCATAATTGCTTGAGAGGCAATAAATCTTTTTACTATGAAAGGATCATCTATCTTATTAGGATCATTTATAGCATCGAAATAGCTAATGTTTAGTTCATAAGGTTCTTTGCCATTTGGTGTTGCTTTATATGATATTAAGCCGTTATGTGCTTTTGTAATCTTAAGTAAATTCTCGAAGTCACTTTTTTTGAGAATACTTTTTGCACTTAATAAAGCAATACCATCATGTGTTGCAAGAACGTCAAAAAAGAGTAGATCCTCTCTGGTTCTTTTGGTTTCCTCTCGAATATAGGAGGTATCTTTACGTGCAAATGCATCTACTACAAGTGGAGGAAGAGAAAAGTTATAGACCATGTTTGTTTCATCTCCTTCTCCAAAATATGCGATGTTTTCTTTATATGGAAAATTTGCTTCTGTTACAATGAGTGCATAAGGTGCAGTATATTCTAATATTCCCCTAAAAAGTTTGACAATCTGATGAGTTTTTACTAAATTTACACAACTTGTATGAGGTTCTTTCCATATATAACCAACTGCATCAAGGCGTATAATCTCAGCTCCTTGAGAAAGGTAAAATAAAAAAATATCTATAATTCTTAGAAGTACCTCAGGGTTTTTATAATTAAGATCAATTTGATCAGGACTGAATGTTGTCCAAAGATACTTAATACCCATTGCTGTTTCAAATTTAGTCAATAAAGGAGTCTCTCGTGGTCTAAATACGGTTGGCATATCAATTTCATTATCATACCAAATAAAATAATCACGAAACCTTTTATCTCCATGTAAAAAGGCTTGAAACCATTTTGATTTAGATGAAACATGGTTCATGACACAGTCAACCATTAAGCGATATTCTTTGGCAATCTTTTGTATATCATCCCATGTGCCAAATGTTGGGTCAACTTCTTTATAATCAATGACAGCATATCCCCCATCTGAGCTACTTGGGAAAAAAGGTAGTATATGCAAACCGCTTATACTATCTTTTATATATCTTTTTAAAAAATAAAGAAGTGTATTAAGAGGTTTTTCTCCTTTCTTGTAAATTGTATCAGGGTAAGTTATAAGGATCGTATCTTTTTCATTAAGCAGAACCCGATCTTTATATTTATTTCTTTTTTCTATGATAATCTCATTTTTACTATATAAATCCATAAGATTTTTAAGATCTTTTAAAAATCTATCAGCTACTTCTGTTGAATAAATGATGGTTAATATATTTTTTATACGTTTTAAAATATCAGTCTGTTGTGCCATTGATAAAATTTCCCTTTAGTTAACAGTTAGAAATAAGGCGTGAACTAATTAGTATTAATAATATAAATAATCTCTATGCAAAAAGCAAAAAAATTATTGCTATCTTTTGAAAATCTGATTTATAATTAATTTTTCATATTGTTTATATTTTCTACTCTTTTTAAATAAAAGGGTTTGGAAAGGTTTTACAAAATTTAAAAATGATATATCTAAAAAAAATGAGGATGTTTTATAAAATGCAAAGAAAAGGGATCTTAAAACTAATTGGTAAAACTCCTCTGGTGGAGATAGAAAGATTAAATCCGTACAAAGGTGTGAAAATCTTTGCAAAGCTTGAATCATTTAACCCTGGGGGATCAATAAAAGATAGGATCGCACTCTTTATGATAGAAGGGGCTGAGAAGAGGAAGGAGCTAACAAAGGAAAAGATCATTATAGAGGCAACAAGTGGTAATACTGGTATTGGTTTAGCATTGGTTGGAGCAGTAAAAGGGTATAAAGTGATGCTTGTTATGTCAGCCTCAGCCTCAAAAGAGAGGCAACTTATCTTAAAGGCGTTAGGTGCAGATATCCTTTTAACCCCTCCTCATTTAGGTACAGATGGTGCCATTGAGGAGGCTTATAAGCTTGCAAGGGAATTTCCTGATAAATATTATATGCCAGATCAATTCAACAATGAGGATAATATTTTAGCCCATTATTATACCACAGGTGTTGAAATCTGGAGGCAAACAAAAGGAAAAGTAAATTGTGTTGTTGCTTCAATGGGTACAACTGGTACCCTTATGGGCATATCAAGAAGATTAAAAGAGCTAAATCCTTCTATTGAGATAGTAGGGATGGAGCCTTACCTTAATCATAAGATCCAAGGTCTTAAAAATTTGAAGGAATCATATAGACCTGGCATCTTTGATAAAAGCAAGGTAGATGAGATTCTCCGTGTTGAGGATGAGGAAGCTTTTGAAATGGCTCGCCGCCTTGCAAAAGAGGAAGGGCTTTTTGTTGGGATGAGTTCAGGAGCAGCTATGGTTGCTGCTTTAAATAAAGCTTACAGGATGAAAAAAGGTATTCTTGTTGTTATTTTCCCTGATGGAGGGGAGAAATATCTTTCAACATCATTGTTTATTGATAAAAAACGTACTGATATAAAGATCTATAATTTTCTCACGAGAAAGAAAGAACCATTTATCCCTATTAAGGATGGGAAGGTTTCTATATATACTTGTGGTCCAACCGTTAATGCCCCTCTTCATATAGGATTATGGAGAAGGTTGGTTTTTGCGGATCTCTTAAAAAGATATCTTAAATTTAAAGATTTTGATGTTACACATGTTGTAAATATTACTGATATTGATGACAGCACAATTCAAGGGGCATTTAAAGCTAATAAAAAGCTTTCTGATTTTACCCAAATCTATATTGATAAATTTATGGAAAGTCAAAAGCTTTTAGGTATAGAGTTAGCAAATTATTATCCAAAGGCATCTGAACATATAGATGATATGATTGAGATTACAAAAAAACTTTTAGGAAAGGGATTAGCTTATTTGAAACTTGGCTCTCTTTACTTTGATATATCAAGATTTCCTGATTATGGGAAATTTTCTCGTATTGATTTGCAAAAGATTCAGCTTGGGAAAACCGTTGACCTTGATGAATATGAAAAGGAGAATCCAAGGGATTTTACACTTCTAAAACGTTCAAAACTTCAAGAGATAAAAAGAGGTATTTATTATAAAACAGAGTGGGGAAACTTACGTCCTGGATGGCATATAGAATGCCCTGCAATGTCAATGAAATATTTGGGAGAAAACTTTGATATACATACAGGAAGTGTTGATTTGATATTTCCTCACCATGAAAATGAGATAGCTATTGGTTATGGTGTAACAGGAAAGCCTTTAGCAAACTACTGGGTATTAAATGAATTGGTATTGGAAAAAGGGAAGAAGATTTCACATCTTTCTGGCAAAGCAATTACGCTTGAGGATCTTCTTGAAAAAGGATATAAGCCAAAAGAGATACGTTATTTTCTTATATCAGCTCATTACAGAAAAGCGATAGAGTTTTCATTTAAAAAGATTGATAATGCAAGAGATAGTATTAAAAGGCTTGAAGACTTTATCTTTCGTCTTAATATCTGGTCTGAGGGATTACCATCCTTAGAACTTGACCAGTTGATATATGATCTTAAGCATAATTTCATTCAAGCAATGGATGATGACCTTAATATATCTTCTGCCCTTGCATCTATATTTACATTTATCAATAAAGTGAATTCTTTAATCTCTAAGGGTTTTATTGATAACAGCCAGAAAGAAAAGATAATCAATGTAATGAAGAGCTTAGATTCTGTTGTAAATATTATTTTCCCAGAGACTGTTTATATAGATGAAAAAACAAAAGAGTTGATTAAGAAAAGAGAGATTGCAAGAAAGGAAAAAAATTTCAAGCTTGCAGATAGTATAAGAGAAAAACTTCTAAAAGATGGCATTCAGATTATTGATACTCCAAAGGGATCTATTGTTAAAAAGATATCCTAAAGAATCTTTGATATAATCTTAACACTTTCTTCAAAAACCTTTTCAATAGGGGTATCCGCTTCTACTGTTTTTATTCTTTTATCCTTTTTGGCTAAATCATCAAAGATCCTTTTTACTTTTTCAAGATATTCAACTTTTTCATAGGCTTGTTGTGGTTCATCACCTCTGTTTTTTGTTATTCTCTTTAACCCCTTTTTTGGATCAATTTTTAAGTATATAACAATGTCTGGCAAAGGAAAGCTTTCTTCGTTTATCTTTTTTATCCATTTATAATTAAGCCCTAAAGCCCCTTGATATGCAATGGTTGAATAAAAGTAGCGATCCAAAATTACTATTTTACCTTTTTTTAGATTTGGAATAATATTTTTTTCTATATCAAATTTTCTATCTTCCATGAACAGATTAAGTTCTTCTTCTGGCCTGATTTTACCTCTGCCATTTAGTTGGATCTCTTTTATTTTTTTCCCCCAATATGAATCAGTTGGTTCTTTTAATTGAACAACATCAAATCCTTTTTTTGTTAAATAATCTTTAAGGAGATAAGATAAGGTTGTTTTTCCTGATCCATCTATTCCCTCTATTACTATAAAGATTCCTTTCTTCTTTTTGTTCACTTTATTTCTCAATACCTTTTCTGGCAACTATCCCGTTTTTATAGTAATGTTTTATCTCAACCATCTCTGTAACAAGATCAGCATATTCTATAAGTTTTTTTGGGGCATATCTGCCAGTAACTACTACCTCTACATTAAAAGCTCTTTTAGAAATAGCATCAATTAGCTCTTCAACAGTAAAAAGATTAAAATAAAGTGCAATATTGGCTTCATCCAATATAACAATGGGATAATCTCCTGATTTTAATATCCTTTCTACCTCTTTTAAACCTTTTCGTGCTTTTTCAATATCCTCTTTTTCTGGATTAGAATGGATAAAGGATGACCGACCAAACTGTTTTATGGTAATCATATCAGAATATCTTTTAAGAGCATCTAACTCGCTGTAATGCATGCCTTTTACAAACTGAGCAATAAAAACCTTCATTCCTGCACCTACTGCTCTTATGGCTAAACCAAGAGCTGCTGTTGTTTTCCCTTTACCATTTCCTGTATAAACTTGCAAATACCCTTTCATATTTTCTCCTTATTTTATAAAATAGGCCAAAAATAAAAACCGATATAGATTAGAAGAGAAAAAATTATTAAAGAGAAAAAAGAGGAGATAAGCATAAGATTAATAGCCTTTTTTATGTGATGAACACTTATTTTTTCATCTCCAACACCTATAATCTCCTTTTTTACCTCTTTGTGATTATAATAATTAATGCCTCCAAGTTTAATGTTAAGAGCCCCTGCAAATGCAGCCTCATAGATACCAGCATTAGGGCTTGGATTTGCTTTCATAAATTTTAAGATTATTTTAAAGGTTTTTAATGGTGAGCAACCTAAAAATATGCTCGATAAAGGGATTATAAAAATAGCAAACCTTGCAGGGATGAAGTTTGCAAGATCATCTATTTTAGCAGCAAATTTGCCAAAAAGGATATATCTTTTATTTTTATATCCTATCATAGAATCGAGTGTATTTATCATTTTATAGCAAAAAACTAAAGGAGCACCACCAACTGTAGCATAAAATAGAGGAGAGATCACCCCATCACCTAAATTTTCTGAAACGCTTTCCACAGTTGCCCTTGCAATCTCATTAAAGGAAAGTTTTTCTGTATCTCTGCTCACCAGTCCTGCCACAACTTTTCTTGCTTTATTGATATCTTCTTTGTTTAATGCCTGATAAACCTTTTTTGCCTCCTTTGCGAGGGATGAGGCAGAAAGAGAAAAATATATTATTACAACACTTGAGATCCAGTATAAGATTGAATGAATATTGTGCATAAAAAAAAGAAAAAGATAGGTTAAAAACCATGCAAGAGTTATAAGTGAGATAGTCATTAAAGATCCTGATATAAATGGTGAAAAATTCTTTTTTTGCCAAAATTTCTCAGAAACAGTTATCAATTTTCCCATCCATCTAACAGGATGTGGTAATCTTTTAGGGTCACCAAAAATCATGTCAAGCAAAAAAGCAAATAAAATAGTTGCTATTTCATGATATCCACTCATAAATTCTTTTAATATCCAGATTATCTTTTATGATCTTTGCAAGTTTTATAAACTGCTCCTCTTTAAAAGAAAAAAAGGATATCCCTTTTTCTTTAAGCTCTAATCCTTTCTTTTTTCTAAGCCAATTTATAAAAGCACACCTTAACTCATCTTCATCAAAAAGACCATGTATATACGTTCCAATGACTTTTAAATCAGTTGATACAATTAACCGCATAATTTGATCATCATCTAACAAGGGAAGAATATCTCCATTTGCAATGGTTTTGCCCATATGTATTTCATAGCCTTTGCCCATAATTTTTTTAGGGAATATTTCACTTTTTTTTGTGTAAAATTTTATGCGAGTTAAAATTTTTTCTTTTTCTATCCATGTGATTAAAGGTAAAAGCCTTAATCCATCCATACTTTTTATATCACTTTCAATACCATAAGGATCAAAGATTTTCTCCCCAAGCATTTGATAACCGCCACAAACTCCTACAATAGTAAGTCCTTTTTTATAAAGATATCTTATTATATCAAACCAGCCTTTCTTTTTAAGATAAATAGCATCAGATATCGTGGATTTAGAACCAGGAATTATCACACAATCACAATTTAGGAGTTCTTCTGGTGATTGAGCATAAAAAAGAGAAATATCTGGTTCTAAAGATAGAGGAGTAAAATCAGTAAAATTGGATATATGAGGTAGATAGATGACACCAATTACAATCTGATTAGATCCTTTAGAAAAGGAATTTTTACTCAAAAAAACAGAATCCTCTTCATCAACTATGATATCTCTAAAATATGGTATTACTCCTAATACAGGTTTTTTTACCATATCTTCAAAGCTTTTTATCCCTGGTTTAAGAAGTTCAATATCCCCCCTAAACTTATTAATGATAAAACCTTTTATTAATGGTTTATATTTATGCTGTATTAGATCAAAAGTGCCTTTCATCCATGCAAATACTCCACCCCTATCAATATCACCAACTATAATAACCGATGCTTCTGCATATTCTGCCATCATCATATTTACGAGATCCCTTGATTGAAGATTAATCTCTGCAGGGCTTCCTGCACCTTCAATGATGATTAAGTCAAAATCATTTGCTAAAGAATCATAAGCATCTCTTACAATCTTAAGATTTTCATTAAACATTTTGTAGTAATTATAAGCATTACTGTTTGCTTTAGGCTTTCCCATAACTATTATTTGGGATAAGTTATCTGCTGATGGTTTTAGAAGTATTGGATTCATCCTGACATCAGGTTCAAGGCCTGAGGCTAAAGCCTGAAAAACTTGCGCACGTCCCATTTCAAATCCATTTTTGGTAACAAATGAATTTAGGGCCATGTTTTGAGCCTTAAATGGGGCAACTTTTATTCCAATATCCTTAAAAATTCTGCATAAACCAGCAACTATTATACTTTTACCTACTCCTGAACCAGTGCCCTGAATCATAATCGATTTTGCTTTTCCCACGAAATTTCCCTTATTTGTTTTCTATTCTCTTTTCAGGAACCTTTAAAAGGATTAAAAAACCAGTAGCAAAAAGTATAAAGAGAGAACCAATAGCGATTCTATATCTTATAATTCCAAAATCTTCAAAGAGAAAAACGATAAACCCCCATAAAAGAGGACCAACAACAGCGGCAAGCTTTCCTGAAAGAGAATAAAGACCAAAAAACTCTCCGAGCATATCAGGGGGGGATAGATTAACAAGAAGAGGGCGATCACAAGTCCACACACCTCCTAAGGAAATTCCTGATAGAGGTCCAACTAAAAAGAATATCTTTTTGTTAAAGCTTGTAGCTGCTATTATTACAGTCAATATAAAAAGGGAAATGTCTAAAAGCAATGCTTTTTTATATCCTATTTTATCAGCTAAAATCCCAAATAAAAATGAACCAATAATCGCAAATATAGTAGATATAATCAAAAAAAACTGTACATCTCCTTTTTCAGAAAAACCTATAACCTTGACAAGATATATCGACATAAAGGTTATAACAGTATTTATTGCATCAACATAAAAAAAGCGAGCAATCATATATCTTAAGATTGGTTTATACTCTTTTCTTTTAGAGAATATACGGATTACCTTTTTTACCACGCTATTTTCTATACTTTTAGAAATACCTTTTTTCTCTTTTATAAATAGAAAAGTGGGGAGGGAAAAGATAAAAAAGAAAAAAGCAGTAGGAATAAAAGCTGCCTTGTTTCCTCCGCCTTTAATAAAGGGAATAGTAAGATTAAAGATCTTTCCAGAAACAAATGGCATAACAAGAACCATTCCAAGAATAGCACCAAGATAACCGAGTGATACCCCTATACCTGATATGGTTCCCTGATTTTCTGGACTGCTTACTTCTGGTAAAAGGGCATTATAAAAAACTAAAGCCCCCTGGTAAAAGTAGTGTGCAAAACCAAAAAAAATGAGAGCAAAAAGAAGATGATTAACTAAACCTAAAATAGCGGTAAGAGTTACGCATGTTATGGTGTATACAAAAAGAAAAGGCATTCTTTTTCCTATATTGTCTGATAAAGCTCCGACAAAAGGCATACTTATTGCGACCGCAAGCATTGAAGCAGAAAGAGAAAAGCTGTAATATATATCCTTTCCGCTTAAATCCTTTACTACCCATAAAGCAAAATAAAGAGAAACAATATTCATAGAGAATATTGTATTGGCAAAATCATAAAAAGCCCAGGAAAATACAGAAAGTTTTCTCAATGTAGCCTTTTTTAATTTTATAATCTTTTAGTTAATCTATATAAGAGAAAGAACTGGTTAGGGTTAGGTTGATCTTTTCAGCCTTATATTCCTAATCTCTATTTTCATTTATGTTGAGATTTCAATATGTGCCTTCTTCTATAATAAATAGGTCATATCCTTTTATAAATTATTTTCCTTTTGATAAATAATTAAATAAGTCCAGATAATCCATAAGACTCCTTGTCTTTAGAAATTGTTTTCTAACACTCTCTTTTCCTTTTTTACCTATTTCCTTTGCCATTTTTT
This sequence comes from Deltaproteobacteria bacterium, assembly GCA_019308145.1. Taxonomy (GTDB): domain Bacteria; phylum Desulfobacterota; class JAFDIG01; order JAFDIG01; family JAFDIG01; genus JAFDIG01. Next base: position 11,985 of record JAFDIG010000005.1, read on the forward strand.
TATCCCTTAATATAGCTAAAATTCTATCTGCAAATCCTTTTATATCAGTTGAGTCGATAAGAAAACCATTTTCCCCATCATTTATTTGAATTGGTATGCCACCAACATTTGAAGCCACTACTGGCTTTTCCTTCCAAAGAGCCTCTGTTACTGTAAGACCAAAGCCTTCTTTTAGTGATTTCTGAATTATTACTGAAGATGCACGCTGTAATGCATTGACAAGTATATTATTTTCGCTCGTTATCAATATAACATCACCTTTTTCTATTAGTTTGCATGATTTTCTTTTAACTTTTTCATAAACCCTTAGGCTTTCAGGATCGTCTGTTGCCATATTTCCACATAATACTAATCTACAATCTATTTTTTCTTTTACATGTTTAAAAACTTCAATTACACCTTCAGGATCTTTAAATTTATCAAATCTTGATATTTGAGTTAAGATTGGTTTATCAGTTGGTATTTTGAATTTTTTTAGATATTTTGAAATGGTTTGATCAGAAAGTTCCATATTTTTAGGGGATAGAGGGTCTATGCTTGGATATATAACCCTTTGTTCTACTGGTAGATCCTTCATTTTATATTTTTCACTTGAGACAATAACTATATCATATCTTAAGATAAACCTTTTAAGAAAGTCCCATAGTTTTTTATTTAACCCTGTTAAATCTACATGACATCTCCATATCCAAGGTTGCTTTTTCTTGTAAAATTTTATAAGTGCCAAAGGCTGAGAGTCATGTATAATTACATAATCATGATCTATTTTACAGTATACAGAAAATGCCTCATTAGATTGAAGATATAACTGCTTTTTCATATCACTAAGATTAACAGTATCCCCCTGTAAAGCATTATGAAATTTTTTTGTAACAGTAAAAAAATCAGGTGTACCTCTTAATATCCTCCAGTCTGTTTCTAAGCCAACATCATTCATAAGTGGAACGAGAGAGGTTAGAATTTCTGCCACACCACCACCATAGTAAGTAGAGTTTATATGTTGAACATTTGAGCCATAAAGATTTCTTGCCTTCTTGTAGATTTCAGATATAATCCTATCGCCAACTATTTCCCTGTAATCATCTAAAGAGGGCTTCATTAGGGATCTCCTTTCATATGGATTTTAAATTCTAAAAAATATAATATTAACAAATTCAACAAAAAACAAGTATTTATAAGGAAAATTTTAAAAAAGAAGAATGAAGAATGTTTGACAAAAAAGTTGATAAGAAGTTTTTATGATATCTTTTTATTTTTTTGGTCAATAAGCTCCTTTAGTAATTGTCTAACTTTATATTCAGACTCAATATTAAACTTTGCTTTGGTATGACTTAAGCCAACTTTAATAGAATAAGCAGTTTCTGGTAGAACAGCAAAGATATCTTCATCTGTTACATCATCACCAATTGATAAAATAAAGTCCCATACCCTTTTTGATACCAATATTGATACAGCGCGTCCTTTATTTATTCCAAGATTTTTAATTTCTATTACTTTACTTCCTAATAGTATCCCAAGATTTAAATTGGCAGTAAGATGTAAAAGGATATTTTTTAGTTCTCTCCCCCTTGCCATTGCGAGTTCTGAATCTGCTTTCCTATAATGCCAAACAATTGAAAACTCTTTTTCTTCAATAAATGATCCTGGTGTTTTATCAACATAGAATTCAAGAATTGGCTTTATTTCTTGTTTCCAATCATCTTGCAAAGGTTCTATTATAGCCCAGTCCTTTCCTTTTTCTTTTATCCATGCGCCATGTTCAGCGATTAGGGATATATTTAAATCCCCAAACCACTTTTCTAATGTCTCTTTTATCCTTCCGCTAACAATTACAACCTCATTTTTAGGTTGATTAGCAAGTGATTCAAGTAGAGTTAAAAGTTCAGGATCAGGTTCTGCCTTTTCAGGTGCGTTTGCAAAAGGAACAAGTGTTCCATCATAATCAAGTAAAATAAGTCGGTTATTGCTTTTTAAATAATCATTAATTATTTTTTGTTGCATATAATAAGTCAACCTTTTAATAGATAGTTCTTTTTGGATCTTTTTTATATAAATTAGGTTGTAGATAAAATCGTTTACCCATCTCAATATATTATAACGCTGTAATCTCTCCTGCATTATTTGATTACGTTCTTTTTTCTCTATCTCTGGCATAACTAAAGCCTCTTTTAAGGCATTAGCTACTTCCTCTTTATTGTTTGGATTAACTATTAAAGCCTCTCCCAACTCTTTTGCTGCGCCTGCCATTTCGCTTAAGATTAAAACACCTTTCCCATCACTTTTGGTTGCGACAAACTCCTTTGCTATTAGATTCATTCCATCTCTTAAAGGTGTTATAAAAGCAACATCGGAAACATGGTAAAGGGCAGCAAGCTTACTAAAAGGTAATGATCGATATAGATACCGTATCGGCATCCAACTAATGGTACCATATTTTCCGTTTATTTCTCCTACAAGCTCATCGACCTGTTTTTTTAATAGTCTATAGAATTCAACCTTAGTCCTTGATGGAACCGCAACAAGTATAAGGGAGACCTTTTCTCTTAATTCAGGATTCTTTTGCAAAAAGAGATCATAAGCCTCTAAGCGCTGTATTATTCCCTTGGTATAATCTAAACGATCTATTGATAAAATTACCTTTAGATTTTTTAATTCCCCTTTAAATTTCTTAATCTCTTTTTGCACCTCTGGATTATAAAGAGCATTTGAAAACCGCTCATAATGGATACCCATTGGAAAAGCATCTACTTTTACAACATGAGTTTCAGTTATAACTTGACTGAATATATGCTCATAGCCTAATATTCTGCGTATACTTTCAAAAAAATGTTGGACATAATCATATGTATGAAAACCTATAAGATCTGCTCCCATAAGACCTTCTAAGATCTCTTTTCGCCATGGAAGAAAGCGGAAAACCTCAAACGAGGGAAAAGGTATATGCAAAAAAAAGCCAATGGTAACATTTGGAAATTTGTCTCTTATAAGTTTTGGAAGAAGCATTAAATGGTAGTCATGAATCCAAATAATATTTCCCTCTTTTGCAAAGTTGATAACCGCATCACAAAAATATTCATTTACCCTTTTGTAGCTCTCCCATCCATTTTGATCATAAACAGTATATTCAGGGAAATAATGGAAAATAGGCCAAATTGTCTTATTGCAAAAGCCAAAATAATACTCTTCTATATCATTTGTAGAAAGGAAAACAGGATAACAGTTCTCAGTTGAAAGTTTTTCTTCAATTTCTATCTTCTCTTCTTCTTTTATTCTCTCTTTAGCAATTCCTGGCCAACCTATCCATATACTTTGATATGATTTATAAAATGAACTCAACCCTGTTGAAAGCCCTCCAACACTTGGCTGGAAACTTAAACTTTTTTTCTTTCTTATTATGTTTATTGGCAATCTATTTGAAACTATTATAAGTCTCTTTATGATACTCACCCCCACTTGATTTCATATATGGGTATGGGAAAATATTCTATTTTTTAAGTATGAAAACAAAATCTAAAATTTAATATATTTTTATATTTAAACCATAACATATATTTTTATTTATGACAAATATTTTGTAACCTTATCCTTTTTTTTAAGAGGTGTTGGTATTTTCTTAATTTTATTATCGTTATTTAACAGAGTATGGACAAAGATAAATAAACAGAATTTATAAAAAATTGCTTTGGTATTTAAAATTTCTATTTGACATATAAAAAGTTTCTATTATAATTAAATCAAAATTTTCTAAGAAACTATGCAAGTAGAATAAAATTAGAGGAGGTAATAAATGAAGATCACTGCAACAATTGTAGGGATAGTAGCAGGTTTTCTTGCTGCTTTTGTTCAGGCTTTTATGCATGTAATTCCTCCTCCAGCTTATGGTATCTGTATTGCATGCCACATGAGAGATTTAGTTAACTGGATAGTTGCTCATATTTATCCTATCTATGGGTTATCTAAAGGTAAATTGATTATCCCTGGTGGACCTGTTTCCTATTATATTCCTGTTCTAACAGTTATTGGAGTACTAATTGGAGCAAGTTTTGCTGCAAGAATAAATAATGAGTTTAGATGGAAAACAATGAGGGTAGCATGGCAAAAGCCGTGGGTAGAATTTTTTTGGGGGATTGGGTTTATGATCTCAGCTCTTCTTATGGGAGGTTGTCCAATAAGAACTGCGTTAAAAAGTGCCTATCTTGATATAACAGCTATCATAGGTTTTTTTATGATATTCATAGGGGTAATAATTGCTTGTGAGCTGATTAAGAAGATTAGTTAGGGGGTAATGATATGGACTATTTACCAGCAATAGCAACTTTATGTTTAGGCTTTATTTTTGGATATTTAGGACAAAGAGCAAGGATGTGCTTTATTGGTGGAATGAGGGATTGGTGGTTAGTAAAAGATACCTATCTTTTAAAAGGCCTTTTTGCCTTTTTTATATCTGCGTTAATTGGTTTTTCTATATTTCATTTTTTAGCACCAGCGATTAAAACATTTCCATGGTTTATAAATGGTGGAAATCTCTTTGCTGCTAAGTGGTCAAAAATTGGGGTAAGTGCAACTCCAAGCTTTATGTTACCAGTTCCTGGTGATCCTATTACTTGGTCTTATAAAATTGGTGCACATTTGATCTTAGCTATTATTGGAGGACTGGGAGTAGGTTTTATCTCAACATTTGCAGGAGGATGTCCTTTTAGACAGCATGTAATGGCTGCTGAAGGGTCAAGGAGTGCTATCCTTTATATATTTGGTTTAATCGTGGGAGCTATTTTATTCCATAAAATCATAGCACCATTTGTTAAAGCTTTACTTTTATGAGGAGGTAAAATTATGGCAGATGTTACAATTGATGTATGTGGTGAGGTATGCCCTATGCCTGTTTTAAAAACAAAAAAGGCATTAGAAAATATAAATTCTGGGCAGACAATTGAAGTAATATGTGATTATCCTCCATCTAAGGAGAATGTTCAAAGATTTGTCACATCAGAGGGAAATGAAGTATTGGAAGTTAAAGAAGAAGGAGATAAAGTCAAAATCTTGATTAAAAAAAGATAATATAAAAATAAATTAAACTTTTTTGAGGAGAGTTATGTTAAAAGTGAATATTGCTCGTTTTTTGCCACAATTAAAGAAGAAAAACAAAAAGGTTGAAACAAGAGGAAAAGGATTAATCCTTTTTTCTGAAACATCAGAAGCAATCAGGGCGGAGTCTATTCTAAAGAAGGCAGGATTTGATGTAAAAATGGTTGCCCCTCCATATCATTTAAGAAAAGGATGTGATCTTTCAATAGAATTCAATATTATGGAACAACTTGCTGTTGAGAGGATTTTAAAAAAATTAGGCAACCCTCCTCTTGATATAGTGCCTATAACAGAGAAGATGTTAGAGCCAGTCAATATTTTAAGAGAAACCGATTATGGGAAATGGATCATGATAAGAACAGCAAATATGAAGCTTACCTTTGACAAAGAGACAAGGATAATCGTTAATATCTCAGGAGGAGGTTGCCCTGATGTTCCATATCTTGCGAATGAGATGATAGGGAAAAAGTTAGAAGAAGCACCTTCTCCAAGAGAACTTGGTTATACTGTATGTGCTTATGCATTAAATGTAAGTTTTGAGAATGCAAAAAAATGGATTGAGAGGTAATTATGTTATTACTTATCGGAACCTTACCTATTGAAGGGTTAAAATTACATACAGGAGAGGCAACCCTTGATAATGGAAAACTTAAAATAGGTGATAAGAAGTTTACTGTTATAAGGGGAACCTCAGCAATGATGGCAGCCTGTTGTGCAATATGTAATGCATATAATCTTGATAATCCTTATTGTATAGTTGCAGGTGATATTGGAGCTGGAGATGGAAGTTCATCTATATATAATTATCTAAAAGATAATCTTTACCTTTTAGAACCAGAGGTTTGTGCTTTTCACTATATCAAACCTGTTTTAGTTGCTCACAATAAGGTAGTTGACGCAATAAATAAAATGAATAAAAAACCTATTCTTATTGCTGATGCTGGTTATATGTATGTAGCAAAAATGGCTGGTTTTGCCTCCTTTTATGATATCTTTACCCCTGATTTAGGAGAGCTCGCCTTTCTTGCTGATAAGGAATCACCCCATCCATTTTATACTCGCGGATTTATATTTCATATGGAAGATAAAGCAGAAGAGTTGATTGAAATGGCGTACAAAGAAAAAAATGCTCCAAAGGTTTTATGTGTAAAAGGGAAAAAGGATTATATCTCAAAAGATGGAAAGATTGTTAAGATAATTACAAAACCTGATATTCCTGTTTTAGAAGCAATAGGAGGTACAGGCGATACAATAACAGGTATGATTGCTGCTTTTACCTATAAAGGATTATCATTAGAAAATGCTTCTATTATTTCTGCAAAACTAAATAGAATTGCTGGTAAGCTTACAAATCCTACCCCAGCAACACAAATAGTAGATATTATAGAAAGGATACCTTTATCTATTGAAAAATTTTAAGGAGGTTAAGAATTGATTGACCAAGAGAAATCTCATTGTAGATTAACAGAAACAGTTTCTGGAGCAGGTTGAGCCTCAAAACTACCTTCAGGGGCTCTGGAGAAAGCACTTTGTGGTTTAGATTTTTCAACTGATGACCCAAATTTGATCATAGGGCTTGAAGATCCTGATGATGCTGGTGTTTATAAGATCACAGATGATATAGCCTTGATACAGACAGTTGATTTTTTTACACCTATTGTGGACGACCCTTATTGGTTTGGACAGATCGCAGCAGCTAATGCTCTAAGCGATGTCTACGCAATGGGTGGAATTCCAAAAACAGCAATGAATCTTGTTGCCTTTCCTTTAAAGCAGTTAGATTTCTCTATTTTAAAGGAAATCTTAAGGGGAGGGCTTGATAAGATAAAAGAGGCTGGGTGCTGCCTTGTAGGAGGTCATAGCATTGAAGATAAAGAGCTAAAGTATGGTCTTTCTGTTACAGGTATTGTTCATCCTGATAAGATCATCACTAAAAAAGATCTCAAGATTGGGGATCTTTTGATACTTACTAAACCTATTGGAACTGGAATTATAAACACAGCGATCAAAGGAGGGATTGCATCAAAGGAGATTATTGAAACAGTTACTTATTTTATGGCTATGCTTAATAAAGATGCAGCTTCTATAATGAGAGAATTTCCAGTTGATGCTTGTACTGATATAACAGGTTTTGGTCTTATAGGCCATCTCTGTGAGATGATAGCTGATAACAAAGTAGGGATAGAACTTTGGGCAGATAAAATACCATTTTTCTCTGAAGCACTTGAATATGCAAGAAAAGGTTTTGTTCCAAGTGGATCATATAAGAACCGAGATTTTAGAATCTCATTTGTTGATTTTGCACCTAACATTGATCCTATTTTTTGCGACTTGCTTTTTGATGCTCAAACATCTGGTGGATTGTTAATTGCTATAAAAGAAACAAAAGCATTTGAAATGGTTAAAAGATTAAAGGAAAAAGGTATAAATAAAGCATCTATTATAGGAAAGGTTATGGATAAACCTAAAGGAAGGATCGTGGTTAGATAGGTTAAAAGTTACTACTTTAACAAAAAAGCAAAAAAGGAAAAGATAATAGAAATGGTTCCAAATATAATAAGGGAGGTAGCAAAGGATAAATAATCAGCGATTATCCCTAAGGCAAAAGGAGTGAACCCCGCACCAATAAAGGCTGCTATTGCAACACTACCACCAACAGCAAGACTTCTTATCTCTTTATAAGCATAGGATGAAACCGCAATTAATCCAACAGGGAAAAAAGCAGATATTATAGTAGCTTGCAGAAATAATAAGATCACCATAACTGACAAAGGAAGGCTAAAACCTAAAAAGAGTGTTAATATTCCATCAATGATAATAGCAAAAAAGATTATCTTTTTAAATCCTATTTTATCAGCTAAGATACCTGATATCACTGGAAGCAATATTCCTCCAATCCTTGTAATTCCAAAAATTTTATTGGCAAAGGTAATGGAGAGCCCTCTTTCTTTTACTAAATAAAGAGGGAATATGTTATATGTTCCAGTTGAAAGGCCAGCTGCAATAATCCAAAGCAAGAAAAGTATCCATGTGCTTTTCTTTTTAAGCCATATGCTAATCTCAGGCATACCTGCTTTTCTATGAGATTCAGGCTCCTTAATACTTATAAAGAATATTATTGATACAATAAGGCAAAAAAATGCAATAACAAGAAAAACCGACCGCCAATTCAATATGGTTATTATAAAAGCGACAAGAATAGGGGTAGCAAAGATAGCTGAAGGCGCTGCTGAATCATGTATACCTACAGCCTTTCCCCACGACTCATATGGAAATTTTTTTGTTATTATATAAATAATAGAGGGGAGATAAGCTCCCCCTGCTAATCCGATAAGGAAGAAAAATAAAGCAAAGAACCTATAAGATCTGGTAAAAAATGCTCCTATTAAAGCAAAGATTAATATCAAAAATCCTGCTAATATAGTACGGCGATATCCTACGCGACTTGCAATAATTCCTGAAATCAGCTGAGAAAGGCCATATCCAACAAAACAGAGTCCTACAAGGCCTCCAGATGCTCCATGAGAGATGGCTAAATTATCTTCTATAATAGGTAGTACAGGTCCAACAACCACTCTACTACTAAAATTGAAAAACCACATGAACCAGAATAGAATAATAAATAACCACTTTTTGTCATATAGCATTGGCACATTCATATTTATTTAATTGGAAAAGATAGAATTAAGCTTGAAATTTCTTTATCCTTTTGCAAAAAGGGTTGACAATCATAAATGTTTAATATTTCTCGAACTGGATGAAGCCCCATTGGATCTGGGAAAAGAGAAAACTCATCTAAAAAAAGGGGCAAGAAATAATCTTTAAGATCAAAGTTGGGATTATTGCTCATCCTAATTTCAACTTTTAGTTCCTTTTTTTCTTTATCATGAGTAACTAAAACCTTTAGCTCCTTTTTTTCAGAATCCATTAAATAATCAATAGAAAAATTTAATATTCTGTTAAAACAAAAAGATAAATCATTATAAAAACCTTGAAATAATGGTATATTTATTGGTAAATCAATCTCTTTTCTTATCTGATGTTTAAACCTCATATCACCCATTAAATAATCGGTTTCTTCTTTTAGGATCTTGGATATATTTAATTGAGTAGATTTTATCTCTTTTAATTGATTACTTTTTTGCATCATATTCTGAATAATTTCTGATAGAATTTCAACATTTCTAATAATAATATCTATGTAATTACTAATTTTTTCTAAATCCTCTTCATATTCTTTTATTTCTTTTTTAAGTTTGGAAAGTTTCACTGCGACAAGTTCTGCTCTACCTATAATGGCAGATAGAGGGGAATTCATATTATGACCAATACCGCTTAAAAGATAGCCCATTTGAGTATGAGGGATATCCCTTATGAACTTTGGGATAAATTGATCAAATAAAACAAAATTGCCATCAGGATATTCAATAATAACAGGTCTATACTCTTTATGATCCTTTTTTATAAAAGGATGATTTTTCCTTATATCTTTAGAGCAAATAGGGCATCCTTTCTTTTTTTCTCTTCCTTCTATTTTGGCAACAATTTCGCAGCAAGAGAGCCCTTTAAGATTCTCTTTGATAAAGCTATTTTTAAAGGAGATGTTTGCTTCTTTAACTTTAAATTCATTATCGAAATATAAAGCTGGTATAGGCACATTTTGAAAAAAATATGAATATGCTTCCATCATTGTTCATCCCCCCTCTTCAGTTCTTTGTAAAAACAGAATGATTCAAAAGGATATATTATCTTTTATTTTTTTATAACATAGTTTAATAAAAAATAAAAGAAACTATAAAAGAAGAAAATTATATAGTTAAAACATTAACCTTTCTTTTTGTTATAAAATAAAAGAAGGCAACACCAACTATAGCAAAAAAAGAACCTATAAAAAATACAAAATTAAGCCCAAAAAGATCGGTTAAAATTCCTGCCGTTACTGGTGCTATCATCATACCAGTACTATGAGCAAATATGACAAGACTCATTGTAGA
>JAFDIG010000186.1 GCA_019308145.1 Deltaproteobacteria bacterium
TATATTATGATTTTATTCAGACAGATGCATCTATTAATCCAGGGAATAGTGGTGGCCCTTTGCTTAATGTTAATGGGGAATTAATTGGAATAAATACAGCCATTTATAGCGAGGCACAAGGGATTGGATTTGCCATACCAATTGATAGAGTTAAAAAGATAGTAGATAATCTTATTACCTATGGAGAAGTTCGACCCGCATGGATTGGCATCAAAGTAAAATCTCTTGATCCATATTTTGCTAAAAGGGTTGGATACTCAAAGGAAAAAGGTGTAATAGTTAATAAGGTTTTTCCGAGAAGTCCTGCAAAAAAGGCTGGAATTTTACCAGGTGATATTATTGCTTCTATTGATGGTGAACCAGAAGAATCTGTAGATGATTTTCGTCAGAGGATTACGCATTATAATGTAGGTGATGCAGTTGATCTTATGATATATAGGAGAGGAAGGTTTTTTCATGTTCATCTTGTCGCTGCTCCTTTTCCAGTTTCAATGGTAAGGATTATGCTCAAAGAAGATTTAGGAATTATGGTTTCACCAATTACAAGAAGAATTGCAATGCGTTATCACATCAGAGATAGACGAGGTTTGATAATAACTATGGTTTACCCTAATTCTCAGGCAAAAAGATTAGGACTTGAAAGAGGTGATTTAGTATTACAAGTAAATGGTAAAGATGTTAGAACATGGGACAAGTTTGTAAAGGAGTTTGTTGCTTCCATTAGAAAAGGTATTATTCAGTTTCTTATAAAAAGAGGCCGTTTTTCTTATTATGTTGCAATGAGATTATAGGGAAATTATAGGGTGAATTTTACCAAAAGTTCCTTTTTAAATCAGAAAGTTTTTTGATATTAAAGCCATATATAGGAAGTAGAAGAACTTTAAAAATGAATACACTCTTTTATTTTAAGGAGGTATAGTAATGCCAGAAGAGGAAAAAGATAGGGGGTTTATTGTAAAAGATCGACGTATATTTAAAGGAGAAAAAGATACTGAATTTAAAGAGGAAAAGAAAGCTAAAGAGGAAAAGATAGAGGAAAAGAAAGAGGCTAAAGAAGAAAAAAAGAGAGAGGAAAAAAAGGAGAGACCAAAAGAACCAATAAAGATAGATTTTCCAATGTTTATTGCATCTTTACATCAAGCTACTTTGATCAATTTAGGTTTGATTCCTGAACCAGAATCAGGAAAAAATAAAAAAGATCTTATACTTGCTCAGCAAAATATTGATATCCTTTCTATGTTACAAGAGAAAACAAAAGGTAATCTCACCGAACAAGAAAAAAAGATACTTGATGATAGCCTCTATGAATTGCGCATGCTTTTTATAAAGGTTAAAGGTATTTGACAATAGATCTCTTTCATGATAGTTAACCATTCTAAATCTATTTTTTAATTCTTTATTAAATTTTAAAAATACGAGGCTTGAAATGCTTGATATCAAATTTATAAGAGAGAATCCTGATAAAGTAAAAGATATGTTGAAAAGTAGGGGGCAAGAGTTAAATCTTGATGAGCTTTTGTCCCTTGATAAAAGGCGAAGGGATATTTTAAGGGAGGTTGAAGAGTTAAAGTTTCAAAGGAACAAGGCGAGCGAGAAGATCGGGCAGCTAAAGAGGGAAAAAAAGGATGCAACCAAAGAGATTAAAGAAATGAAGGCTGTTTCTGAAAGGATCAAAAAACTTGATGCAGAATTAAAGGATATAGAAATAGCCATTCATTCTATAATTATGATTGTTCCTAATATCCCTCATGAAAGCGTTCCTTTTGGCCAAAGTAGTGATGAAAATGTTGAGGTAAAAAGGTGGGGTGAGATAAAAAGCTTTTCTTTTACTCCAAAGCCACATTGGGAAATAGGAGAGGATCTTGATATACTCGATTTTGCCAGAGGCGCAAAGATTGCTGGTTCACGATTTACCCTTTATAAAGGTGCAGGTGCTTTTTTGGAAAGGGCGCTTATAAATTTTATGCTCGATCTTCACATAAATGAGCATGGCTACAAAGAGGTTCTTCCTCCTTTTATTGTTAATCGCACAACAATGACTGGCACAGGACAGCTCCCTAAATTTGAGGAGGATCTTTTTAAGCTTGAAGGACTCGAATATTTTCTTATTCCCACAGCTGAAGTCCCTGTTACAAATATACATCAGGATGAAATCCTTAACGAAGATGAGCTTCCAATATATTATGTTTCTTATACCCCTTGTTTTAGGAAAGAGGCAGGAGCTCATGGCCAGGATACAAGAGGCCTTATAAGACAACATCAATTTAACAAAGTGGAACTTGTGAAATTTTCAAAACCTGAAAGCTCATATGATGAGCTTGAATCCCTTCTTGAAGATGCAGAAGAGGTGCTAAAAAGGCTTGAAATTCCATACAGGGTGGTTACGCTTTGTACAGGTGATTTAGGTTTTTCTGCAGCTAAAACATATGATATAGAGGTATGGCTTCCTGGGCAAGGGGTTTTTAGAGAAATCTCTTCTTGCAGTAATTTTGGAGACTTTCAGGCAAGGAGAGCAAATATTAGATATAAGCCAAAAGATAAAAAGAAAACTGAATTTGTGCATACTTTAAATGGTTCAGGATTAGCAGTAGGTAGGACAGTTGTTGCAATATTAGAAAATTATCAACAAATAGATGGATCTGTGATTATTCCTAAAGCTTTAAGGCCATATATGAATAATATGGAAGTTATAAAGAAATAATATATCTCTTTTTGTAATTAGTTTGCACTTCATTTTTATTTTGCGAAATGATTAAAAAATTTATTTGATAAAAAACATTTCTATGGTTGCAAAAGAATTAAGAAGAGATTAAAATAAGAAATAGGATAAGATCTTTAATGAAGGTGGAAATTTTATGAAGGTATCGCTTGAGGATATATCCAGCGTAAAAAAGAAGATGATAGTAAATTTGCCGTCTGATTTAGTTGATAAGGAGATAGACAACTTTTATAGAGAGCTAAATCGTAAGGTTAAGATAAAGGGATTTCGTCCAGGAAAAGTTCCAAGGAACATCCTGGAGAGGTATTATAAAGATGTGGCTGATAGAGAGGTTGCATCTAATCTCATAAAAAAGTCTTACAAAGATGCTTTATCAGAGGTGGTTATAGATCCTGTTGCACCACCCGAAATCGAGCAGAAGGAGCTTAAAAAAGGCGAACCATTTGTCTATGAAGCTATTGTTGAGATAAAACCTGAGATAGATGTAAAAGGATATGAACATATGTCTCTTACCACAATCCCTGTTGAGGTAAAGGAAGAGGAGGTATTAACAACTTTAAAGGAGTTGCAAGAGAATAATGCTATCTTAAAGGAACCTAAACCAATAAGACCTGCTAAAAAAGGTGATGTTCTAATTATTGATTATGTTGCAAAGGCAAATGGAGAGGATTTTAATGGGAACCAAGGGCACAATTTCATTTTTGAAATAGGGAAAAATTCTCTTTTCCCTGGGCTTGATGAGAAACTTATAGGATCTGCGCCTGGGGAAGAGTATGAATTTGATATAGAGATTCCTTCTGATTATCAAATAGGTGAGTTAGCAGGGAAAAAAGTTAATGTAAAGGTTGTTATTAAGGATTTAAAGGAAAAGATAATTTCTGATATAAATGATGAATTTGCGAAAAGTCTGGGTGAATTTAAGGATCTTAATGATCTGAAGGAAAAGATTAGAAATCAACTTAGGGAAAGAAAAGAAAAAACAAAGGATGAACTCTTAAAAAATGATATTATAGAACAGCTTATTAAAGAAAATCCTTTTGAGATCCCTGAGTCATTAGTTGTGCAAAAAGCTCGCATAATAGCGGCTGAGGCATTGAATAATCTTGCTAAAAGTGGTGTTGACTTAAAAGGGATTGATATAGAAAATGCAATAGAAAAGATGGCTCCTAATTATATGGAACAAGCGAGAAAAGATGTAAAAGCAGAGATTATCCTTGATGCGATTGCTCAAAAAGAGAATATAGATGTTTCTAATGATGATCTTGAGAAAGAGTATAAAAGGATATCTTCTGTAACCGATCAGGGGATTGAACTTATACGTAGTTATTATAAAAATAATAATCTTGAGGATCAACTAAAACAGGCTTTAAAACATGAAAAGGTTTTTCAAAAGATAATCTTAAATGCTGAGATAACTGAAACAAAAAAAGAAGAGGTGAATAAATAATGACTATAATCCCGATGGTATTAGAAAGAGATGGTAGAGTTGAAAGGGTTTTTGATATATATTCCCGACTTTTAAAGGAGAGGATTATATTTCTTGGAAGTACTATAGATGACAATGTAGCAAACATTGTAATTGCTCAGCTACTTTTTTTAGAATCAGAAAATCCTGATAAAGATATTCATCTTTACATCAACTCTCCTGGTGGGCTTGTTACAGCTGGGTTAGCTATTTATGATACAATGCAGTACATTAAACCTGATGTCTCTACGGTATGTATGGGGCTATTTATGATACAATGCAGTACATTAAACCTGATGTCTCTACGGTATGTATGGGCCAGGCAGCCAGTATGGGTGCTCTTCTTTTAGCTGCTGGTGCGAAAGGGAAGAGATATGCCTTGCCTCATTCAAGGATCTTGATCCATCAACCTATGGGCGGATTTCAGGGTCAGGCAACTGATGTTGATATACAAGCTAAAGAGATACTTAGGTTAAGAGAGTCTCTTATAAAGATACTTGTTACTCACACAAACCAATCATTTGAAAAAATTGCAAAAGATACAGATAGAGATTTTTATATGAATGGGGAACAGGCTAAAGAGTATGGGATTGTTGATGAAGTAGTGGAGCAGAGGCCTATATTAAAAAAAGAAAAATAAAAAGGTAGGAGCTTATGGGGAAAAAAGATAATAACAATAATCATAGAAAAAATGGTTTAACCTGCTCTTTTTGTGGAAAGAGCCAGCATGAAGTAAAAAAGCTTATAGCAGGACCAACTGTTTATATCTGTGATGAATGTATTGAACTCTGTAATGAGATTATAAATGAAGAATTTGAAAGAGAGAAACAGGCACGTTTAAGGTCTGTTGTGCCTAAACCAGTGGAAATTAAGAAAAAGCTTGATGAATATGTGATCGGTCAGGAAAGGGCAAAGAAGATCCTTTCTGTAGCAGTTCATAATCATTATAAAAGGATTGAATCAAGGGTTTCCATGGGAGATGTTGAGCTTCAAAAGAGTAACATACTCTTAATAGGTCCAACAGGATGCGGAAAAACCCTTTTAGCTCAGACCTTAGCAAAAATCCTTGACGTTCCTTTTACTATTGCTGATGCTACAACCCTTACTGAAGCAGGATATGTAGGGGAGGATGTTGAAAATATAATCTTAAGTCTGCTTCAGGCTGCTGAATATGATGTAAAAAGGGCATCAACAGGCATTGTATATATAGATGAGATTGATAAAATTTCAAGAAAATCGGAAAATCCATCTATTACAAGAGATGTTTCTGGTGAAGGGGTTCAACAGGCTCTTCTTAAGATCATTGAGGGTACTATTGCATCTGTGCCTCCCAAAGGAGGAAGGAAACATCCTCAGCAGGAGTTTGTTCAGGTAGATACTACAAATATACTTTTTATATGTGGAGGTGCTTTTGTAGGATTAGAAAAGATTATTGAGCAACGGATGGCAACAAAAAGTATGGGTTTTGGTTCTGATATTAAATCTAAAGATGAAAAGGAGATTTCTGAAATACTTTGTGCGGTTCAACCAGAGGATCTTTTAAAATTTGGTATGATTCCAGAATTTGTCGGAAGGGTGCCAGTTATTGCTACACTGGAAGAATTGGATGAGCAAGCTCTTGTTAAAATTTTGACAGAACCTAAAAATGCCTTGATAAAACAGTATAAAAAATTATTTGAAATGGAAAAGGTTATCCTTAATTTTACAGATGAGGCTTTAGTGAATATAGCCAAGGAGGCGATAAAAAGAAAGTCTGGTGCAAGAGGACTTCGCGCTATTTTGGAATCGGTTATGCTCGATATAATGTATGATGTTCCTTCAAAGAATAATATAAGCGAAGTAATAATAACTGGTGATGTAATTACTAGTGGTGTACCTCCTACTGTTATTTATGAGGAAAGAAAGGGAGCAGCATAATTTGTGGAATAAATATAAAGCTGGCAAATAGGTGAGATGATCTGTTGGGATCAAGAGTCGGTAAGTATAGGGTTTTAGTAAAATTTTTATAGAAAATAATATTTAACTTAACAAATTGTTTATGCGGATGGCGTAACCGCCTCTGCTGATTTTAAAATAAAGAAACAAAAGAGTAACAAGGGGGAAATATGAAAGAAGTATACCCTGTTCATCCATATAGGAAAGAATATCCATTAGTACCTCTAAGGGATATAATTGTTTTCCCAAATATGGTTGTGCCTTTGTTTGTTGGTAGGGAAAAATCGATTAAGGCATTAGAATATGCTATGGGAAAGGACAAAATGTTACTCCTTTCCGCTCAAAAAAATGCGAATATTGATAATCCATCTGAGAATGATATTTACAGAGTAGGTACTCTCAGTACTATTGTCCAGCTTCTAAAACTTCCTGATGGCACAATTAAACTTCTTGTGGAAGGGAAAAAACGTGGTGTTATTACAAAATATATTCCTTCCAAAGAATTTTTTCTTGTGGAAGTAGAGGAGATATCAGATATTCAGGAGAATACAGTTGAGATAGAAGCCTTAATGAGAAGTGTTAATTCAGTTTTTGAAACCTTTGCAAAGTTAAATCCTCGTGTACCTCCAGAAATGATAATGTCAGTTGCAAGCATTACTGATCCACATCGTCTCGTTGACACCATTTCTGTTCATTTAAATTTGAGGATAGAAGAAAAACAGAAATTGCTTGAGATCCGAAAACCAAAGGATAGGTTAGAAAAACTTTACTCACACTTGCAATCTGAAATAGGTATCTTACAAGTAGAGAAGAAGATCAGAAGCAGAGTAAAAAAGCAGATGGAAAAGACTCAAAAGGAATATTACCTTAATGAGCAGATGCGAGCTATCCAGAAGGAGTTGGGACAAAAGGATGAATTCTCAACAGAGATGAAAGAACTGGAGATGAGGATAAAGAGGAAGAGGATGTCAGCTGAAGCAAAAAAGAAGGTGCTAAATGAATTTAAAAAATTGAAAATGATGCCTGCTATGAGTGCTGAGGCTTCTGTGATAAGAAATTATATAGATTGGCTTTTATCACTTCCTTGGTATCATGTAACCAAAGATAAGTTGAATATAGATGAGGCAGAAAGAATTTTAGAAGAAGACCACTATGGTTTAAAAAAACCAAAACAGAGGATTTTAGAATACTTAGCTGTTCAAGGGCTTGTAAAGAGGATGAAAGGACCTATTTTATGTTTTGTTGGTCCTCCAGGAGTAGGAAAAACATCTCTTGGTCGCTCTATAGCAAGGGCAACAAACCGTAACTTTATTCGTCTCTCCTTAGGCGGTGTAAGAGATGAAGCAGAGATCCGTGGTCATCGTAGGACCTATGTTGGAGCTCTTCCTGGTAAAATTATTCAATCTATTAAAAAAGCTGGTTCTAATAACCCTGTCTTTCTGCTCGATGAGGTTGACAAGATGAGTACAGATTTTAGGGGTGATCCTTCTGCTGCACTTTTGGAAGTATTGGATCCAGAGCAAAATAATACCTTTAATGACCATTATCTTGATGTGGACTATGATCTATCACAGGTGATGTTTATAACCACAGCAAATAACCTCTATGCCATACCCCCTGCTCTGCGTGACAGAATGGAAATCATTCATCTCCCAGGTTATACAGAGTGGGAGAAGTTGGCAATAGCTAAGCAATTTCTTGTTAAAAAGCAGAGAGAAGCAAATGGCTTGACAGAAAAGAATATAAGTTTTTCAGATAATGCTATAAGACGTATCATAAGGGAGTATACAAGGGAGGCAGGAGTTAGGAATTTAGAGCGTGAAATAGCTTCTATATGTCGTAAGGTAGCTAAAGAAGTAATAAAGAATGGTCCTGAAACCCATATAAAGATAACACAAACGAATATTCCAAAATATTTAGGGGTGCCAAAGTATAGATATGGGAAAACAGAGGAAGAGGATAAGATTGGCATAGCTAATGGGCTTGCATGGACAGAAACAGGTGGTGATTTGTTGGTCATTGAGGTTGTGGTGCTTCCAGGAAAGGGAAAGCTTATTGTTACTGGTAAACTTGGTGAGGTTATGCAAGAATCAGCACAGGCTGCTTTAAGTTATGTGAGATCCAAATCTGAGATCTTAAATATTGATAAGGATCTTTTTCAGGATACTGATATCCACATCCATGTTCCCGAGGGTGCAATACCAAAGGATGGACCTTCAGCAGGGATAACAATGGCTACTGCTATTGCTTCTGCGCTGACAAAATATCCTGTAAAGAGCAGTATTGCTATGACTGGAGAGATAACTCTTAGGGGAAGGGTGTTACCAGTGGGAGGATTAAAAGAAAAGATTTTAGCTGCTCATAGAGCAGGGATAAAAGCAGTAATAATGCCTGATGAGAATCTAAAGGATTTGAAAGAGGATGTGCCAAAAAAGGTTTTGGACAGCATAGAAATTATTCCTGTTAACCATATGGATGAGGTTTTAAAGAAGTCGTTGGTGGTTGAAGATCTGAAGAATTTTCTAAAACCTTCTCTAAAAGAGGAAAAGGAAAAGGTTTATTATCCACAAATAGATGCACACCAAAATAAAATAGCTCATTGATGGTAGGATGTTATTTTTCATGATCGGTTAAAAGGAAATTTAGAAATTGGTGTAAGTTTAAAGGTTGTAATCTATTAAGTTTAAGCTATTTTTTCTCAAGATTTTCCACAACTTTTATCTCTTCTTCTGTCAAGTCGTAGAGTTTGTAAACTAACTGGTCAATTTGGCGTTCGTATTCTTTGATTTTTGCTTGTTGTTGTGGATTTTTATGGCAGCTTAAATTCAAAAAAAGAGTAATCTTATTCATTATTATTGTTATCAAAATTTATTATTTTGTCTTTTAAATCAGTAAACTTCTGCCAACCTACGTTTGTTTCATTATACTCTAATTTAACAGCCACTTCTTTTGCCACAATAGGCTTTGAATCACCTAAAATATTTTTTGCCTCTTTTTCTAAATTCTCATAATTGGGGAAACCACTTCTCAGTGTAGTCTCAAAATCTCTACCAAATATACAGAATCTGTCACCAATATTCCAATCTTCTGCTGAAATTAAGTTGTTTATCTCTCCATCTTGAATGCCTATAGCTTTTAAAGCATCTTTTCTTTTCCTCCCATCATCATTATTTGTATCATTATCAAAACACACAA
>JAFDIG010000187.1 GCA_019308145.1 Deltaproteobacteria bacterium
CCATGTAATCAAAACAATGATAGGATACCAATAACAGAGCCTTTTCAAATTAATTGCCTTTTTTCCTGTTAATAAACGCATAAAAACTTGAGGGAAAACAATCACTGCTAAAGGTGATACAAGAAGATAACTAAACCATGTTTTTGGAGAAAAGTTTCCTGCTCTCATTAAAAGGGAGGCCTTTTCACTTAAAACCTTACTTGTAATTTGTGAAAAACCACCTAACTTTTCTCCCACAAGTATAAAAGCAACAACCCCTATTACCATAAAAACAAACCCTTGGAAAACATTTGTCCATGCAGTAGCCCTCATCCCACCAATAGAGGTATAAATAGTTACAATAAGAACCGTTATAAATGCACCCCATCCATAAGAGATAGCACCTTTTGTAATTGATTGAATAGCCAACCCACCACCAATTACTGCTGTGCAAATATAAGGAAGGGTATATAGAAACAATAAAAAGAAAAAGATAATAGAAACAGCATTGCTATCCCATCTTTTACCATAGATCTCTGGCTGAGTCATAAAGCCATACTTTTTCCCTAAGAGCCAAACCCTGTATCCCACTATGTAAAAAAAGGCTGGAGTAATGATAGCTGTTCCAAAGGCTACAAAACCATATATTCCTATCCCTGAATGATAAGATTTCCCAGGAATACCTAACATGTAAAAAGCTGTCATATTCGTTGCGTATACAGACATAACCAAAACCAAAGTACCAAATGTTCTGCTTGCCATAAAATAATCTTCAGGTGTAGGAAGTGATCGCCTAAAGCTATATATACCAATTAAAAGCACAACAATAAGATATATTATTACAATAGTTATGGTTCCCATTATTTCTTCTTCAATTCTCAAGATCTTCTGGTGGATCAGGCCAAAATCTTTTCCCCCACCAGAAAAAAAATATGGCTCCAGAAATGGTCAATATTCCATCATACCAGAGATGATAAGGGATAAAACCAAAAAAGATTGGATAAACCTTATCCCAAGCCCAAAAGTCAATATGGAGTAAAGAGAGTAAACCTATTACTATCCAGAATATATAATCTTTATACATAACTTTTCCTTTTGAACTTTATGGTAAATTTCAAATAAAATCTTTAGATTTAGATATGAGAAATTAAATATCTATTTATGATAACTTTTATAATAAAACTATACAATTTTTTTTACATTTTTTCAAGATAAAAATTTAAAATGTGAATGCCCGAAAAAAACAATGCTCTACCTAAAAAAGGCAGAGCATTGATTGATGTTAAAATTTAAAAGTATATCCATAAATTAATAAATTATTTATGGAGTAAGCAACCTAACCAATGATGAAACATCTTTAATATTTTCTAAATCATTAACCATTGAAATAACATCCTCTAAATTCTTTTGAGAGATCTCTTTCTTAGAATATTCTGCACATTTTTTAAATTTATCGACCACATCTTCATAAGATATAGGATTTTCAGGATGACCAATACAACGCAAGACCTCTTTGAAATAACTCTTTCCGTCTTTGGTTTTAATAGTTACATTTGCCTGAAATTTCTGTAATTTACTATCGATTGATGTATCAATCTTTTGCATTAACTCCCGAATTTGTGGATCATTAACCATTTCATCTTTCATTTCATCTAAAAAAACCGATCTCTTTGCAATAGCAACAGCAACACAAAATGGCATACTGAACTGAGCTTCAGCCATATTCTTTGGATTCCTTTTCTCTTCAATAGGTGCACCAACAATATTATAACAAAAATCAAACATGCCGACTTTAACAGATTCTACATCTTCAGGTTTTATATCATTCTTTGTAACCAACTCTAAAGCAGCATCAATCCCTGGATGAGTAGCTCTTGAGCTTGGATAAAGCTTTATGCTTGCCTGAGAGCCCCAAAATACCTTCCCTAAATCTTTAAGTAATTTTTCTCGATCTGGATTTGGTTCAAACGCATTGTAAAATCCATAATGACCATCTAAAATGTTTCTAGTTCCTGTAATACCTCTTTTAGCCAATTGACATGCCATCATACTATTTTTGGCATTAAATCCTGATTCAAGCAGACAAGAAAAAGCACCATCTCTATGCCCTTGTAACTCTCCATGTGCCATCCCATAGCCAATTCCCATGGCATTCATCATAATATTTTCATCAAAACCAAATATCTTACCTATACCAGCAATTGCTCCCCAAATTCTGTGTATATTGAATCTTCCACTTACAGTGCATGGTGTCGCATTTGAAGTGGCTATACGACAATTTAAATCAGTACCAAGTGTAAAGGCAAGTATATACTCCTTTCCAGTTACATCTCCACGTTTCTCAGCTGCTACCATTACAGGTGGCATAACATGGGCAGCTGAATGATGAAAACCTTCTTCCAAAACATCATCAAGATCAAGCGCACGAGCAAGCATGTTATTAATCAAAGCAGCATTAGGTAAAGGTACTTTTCCTCCATATACCATCATGGTTGCTTCCTCTATACCACCCCACTCTTTAACTTGTTCTAAAACAAGATCACAATCTTCAACACTGGTTCCCGCAACCATAATACCCAAACAATCTAATAGCGCCTTTTTTGCAAAATTGATATCTTCTTCTCTTAAATCTTCATATTTTGTGTTAATTACATTCCTTACTAATTTGACCATTGTATCCTCTGCCATAATCTTCCTCCTTTTCGCTGGCTCTTTATTATATGGTTTTCATCTTTTCATTATTCTATTTTTCTTCATATAGTTTTTCAAAGATTTGTGTTTTCTTCTCAGTTCTTCCCAAACTTCCTGGTGGAACCCACTCAATCTCTGGGGTTACTCTGTGCTCATGCATCTTGGCTTTAATCCTTTTCTCCAGATCTTCTAACCTGCTCATATCGATCCCTTCTCCATATTCAACCTTCAGTTTTAAAGGTGGGGCAACCCTTGGTGGACGCTCTGTTAAAATGATCTTCATAGCTCCTGTAACCTCTGGGATAAATGAATTAACAACATCCCTGATAGTTGAAGGATAAATATTAACCCCTTTTACAATAAGAAGATCATCAGAACGACCAATTACTTTGACCCTAACCCCAGGATAACCACATTCACACGGAGAGGTAAAAACTTGAATAATATCACCAAGGGCATATTTAACAAGTGGCAAACCGTATCGCTCCAAAGAAGTAATTACTCCTTCACCAACCACCCCATCTTTAACTTCAATGGGTTCCTTTGTTTTAGGATCAACTAAATCCTCTGCATAAATAGAATAATCAGGAGCAACTTCATGCATCCCAGCATATTCCTTTGCATCACAACTACAACCATATGCCTCAGCCATAGGTGCCCAGAATTCATACATCTTACATTTAAACCCATCCAACAATTTCTGCCTCACAGATGGAATTCCAAAACCAGGCTCTCCACAAACGATGACCCTTTCAAAGCCAAGCTCATGAGCTTCAATTCCTGCGATAGAAGGAGTTCTCTCAATTAGATATTCAGCATACGATGGGGTACAAAATAGAACCTGAGGTTTAAAAAGTTTGGTATACTCGATCAAACGTTTTGACCCTCCTTCCGCCCCTACAGGAATGATAAATATCCCATATCTTTCAAACGTTGGGAGCATAGCATTTGTTACATAGGTACCCATTCCTAATGCAAACATAACCCTATCTCCTGCCCTAAGCCCCATTCTCCAATACATCCTGTGGAAACCTTCACACCAGACATCTAAATCATGTTTAGTAAATGTATAACTAAAAGTTGGCAACCCTGTTGTCCCAGAAGTATGATAAGCACCAATTATTTCTGTAATTGGAGCGCAAAGATGCATCCCAATAGGATGGTGATATTTCTCCATAGATTCATCTCTGCTTTTCCTCTCAATCTCTTTATTCATCAAAACAGGAATCTTACGAAAATCTTCCCAAGTCTTGATGTCACCAGGCTCAAAACCAGCCTCTTTAAACTTCTGTTTGTAAAATGGATTTTTATAGCAATATTCAAGCTGTTCTCTTAACTTTTTCATTCGTAGATCCATTAATTCATCTTTTGACATATTTTCGATCTTTTCATTCCAGAACTTTCTTTCAGCCATAGTTAATCCTCCTTATATATTTTTGTTTATTTTAAATTTTCTTTTAATTTTCAAAAAATATTAATAAATAACCTCTA
Organism: Deltaproteobacteria bacterium; assembly: GCA_019308145.1. Taxonomy (GTDB): domain Bacteria; phylum Desulfobacterota; class JAFDIG01; order JAFDIG01; family JAFDIG01; genus JAFDIG01. The sequence continues at coordinate 4,162 of JAFDIG010000187.1, forward strand.
TATAAATATTTCTTTTACTTAAAAAGTAAATTTGGAATAAATAAAGTAAACTTAGGGATATAAGTTATTATTAGTAATGCAATAATAAGTAATATAAAAGAGGGTAAAATGGCTTTTGAGATTTCATAAACTGGTTCTTTATTCATTGCTGCAGAAACAAAAAGATTAAGCCCTAATGGTGGTGTTATGTACCCAATACCCAGATTAAGAACCATAATTATACCAAAATGAATTGGATCTATTTTAAACTGGACAAGTAAAGGGATAAATATAGGACATAAGAGAACAATAGCAGAAATTACATCAATAAAAGTTCCTACTATAAGCAAAATTAGATTAACAAATAACAAAAAGATCCATTTTGATTTTATAATACTGATTACAGCTGTTGTAACTTTTAGAGGGATCTCTTCAAGTGCCAAATAGTCTGTAAAGGTTGAGGCAGCTGCTACAATGATTAAAAATGAAGCTGTTATTACACCTGATTCAACCATAATATTCCATAAATCAGTTTTTGTAAGCTCACGGTATATAAATAATTCTACAAATAAAGCATAAACACTTGCGACTGCTCCAGCCTCTGTTGCAGAAAAAACCCCACTAAAGATCCCAACAAAGATTATTAAAGGTAAAACCAAAGCCCATATTCCATCCTTTATCGAAAACAAAATGAATCTAAATCCTTTAAAAGAGATTCTTTGATATCTTGACCTTCTTGCATG
>JAFDIG010000188.1 GCA_019308145.1 Deltaproteobacteria bacterium
CTTTTCCTCTATAATGAAGTTTCTTGCTACCATCTCATCTATGGAATAAGATGTAAGGCTATACGTCCCTGGCAAATCAATAACCTTTATTTCAAAACCGTTATAACTTAAGGAGCCTTCCTTTTTTTCAACAGTAACACCAGGATAATTCCCTACATGTTGCCTTGCACCAACAAGGTTATTAAAGATTGTTGTTTTACCAGAATTTGGATTTCCTGCTAAAGCAACTCTAATTTGTTTGGGCATAAAAACCTCCTTTTACATTACTAATAAAGTTAGAGTTATCTAACTTTTTATCTAAAAAAATTTATAATTATATTACCTGTTTATATAAGTTCTACAAGTATCCCTTCTGCCTCTTCTTTTCTTAAGGAAAGATGATACCCTTTTACCTTGACATCAACAGGGTCCCCTAAAGGAGCAACTTTTTCTATTTCTACTTCAATACCAGGAACAACACCCATATCTACAATCTTTTTATTAATATTCCTTGCTCCGATTATCTTTAAAACTCGACCTTTTTCTCCTGGATATAGCTCGCTCAAGTTCATTTTTTTAGCCATCTTTATCCTCCATTTTATTTTTGTTTTTTTATAATATTAAATGGGTCTTATATTGCCTCCACTAATGCTTCCATTGCTTGTTGAAACCATTATCTTGGCAGCAAGTCCCATTCCAATAGCTATTCTTGTCTCTTTTATCCTAATAATAAATGGACCTGGCCTACCCTTTCTTATAACTTCAATCTCTGATCCAACTGCCAACCCCATTGAGGATAACCGTGCTCTTAATCCTCTTCCGCCACCTAAAGAAACAATTTTTAGTTTTTCACCTTGAGGGGCCATTGACAGTGGAAAAATAAATCCTTCCATTTTTACCTCTTTTATCCTGCCTAAGATTTATACGAATCTATTGATTATCAATTACTTATTACAATTTTTTAAAATTTTTCAGAGTTATTTTTCTAATATATTTTACAACTAAAATAATATTAGAATATTAAAAGTCAAGTATAAAAAATTTTTACTGTAATTTCCTCTCCATCTCCTTTATCTTTTCCTTATATTCAGCCATAAACCCTTTCATTTTTCTTATACAGATCTCTTTTGAAAGAGTGTCTGTGCTTTTACAAAAGGTTGAATATTCTTCAAAATGTTTAAGCCAACTTTGGCCACTTCGTGGGCATTCTTCAATAAATTTCATAAAATCTATCAATTTTTCCAAAGTAACAGGGCTAATCGCATGCTCCATCCTGCAAGCATCCTCCTCAGCCTGTCTACTATCAATTTTCAATATTTCACGAAGAAAAGTTGCTAAAACATTATGTCTCTGTTTAACATTTAAGCCTATTCTTAAACCTTCTGGAGTTAAATCAACATATTCATACTTCTCATGGGTAATTAAACCCTTTTGAGCAAGCATATTGAGCATACTACTTACAGTAGGCAGTGTTACACCCATTGCTTTTGCAATATCCTTAACCCTCACCACCTTTTTTTGCTCCTTTATATTATAAATAGCTTCTAAATAATCCTCTACAGTAGATGTTAATGCTTTTCTTGCCATCCTCTCATCCTTTAAAATAGATTAATAAAACTAAATTAGATTAATCTAATATCATATAAAAAAAGTAGTGTCAAGGATTTTTTTCCTATGGTTTTTCCCTTATTTTTTTCAAAAGAAATAGATTGAGTTTCTAAATCAAGTAAGAAAGGACAAATTATCTAATTAATCCACAAAAGAAGCGTAAGGTTGGGTTTTGTATATCCTACCTTGGTGGCATGTAAAATGCCACCCTACATTTTCTTTTGTAAACTAATAAAAACGCAAAAGAAAAACAAAATAACTGTTTATGCTTAAGGAAAGTTTTACCTATGATATCCACTCCATAAACCTATCCCAGATAGTAAAAAATATGCTTAAGCTTGCTACTATCTTTCTAATTTTTGGTTTAGAGTTTGGGGCTATTGTAAGTATTGGTTCATTATTTCCTGTTTTTCGTTCTTTATTTATCATTATAACTTCATCAAGTAGACCTTTTTCTTTTAAAGCATAAAATACACAATCCTTACTTTTATCCCTTAAACATTGTTGCTTCAGCTTTTCAGGTGACACACAGGGTTCTTTTAGATTAAGAGGACAAGAAGAAGGAGGGCATATATTACCTGTAATACCTAAAACGCATTGACCACATCCTTTACATAATGGGGACTTTTCATTCATCTTAGGCCCCATCCCAAGGGTTGTTGCCCCAACTGTATCACAAAATGGAATCACCCTTTTTCCGTGAAGATATTGATCGCTAAGAAAAATAGCAGAGTGCACACCTGCTGAACAGCTTAAAAGAGCTATGGCATCTGCTTTATCAATTTTATTTTTCTTTTGTTTAATCTTCTTTTCTAAAAAAGGGATTGCACATGCGCCCAAAACCATTGTTTCTCCGATCACGTCTATCTGCCAACAGGCAAGTATTTCTTTTAATCTTTTATATACAGCCCTTGTACTTGTTCCTGATGCAGAAGCACATGTGCCGCATCTAATAAAATATATCTTTTTTATCCCTTTTAATGCTCTTTTTATTTCTTTTTCTGGTTTTAGTTTTGTGCGAGTTATGGCTTTCCTCCTCTTTTGAAAAGCGTCTCTTTATTTCCAACCTATAACATTTTTACTGATCCCTGGGATTAGAATTTTACCTCTTGAGATTAGGTATATCCCCTCCCCTAATATTCCTAAAAAAGCTGTAATAAAAGAAGGGAAAAAACCTTCAGGTTTGGTATATCCTCCTGGAAAACTATAAACATCTTTAAACCCAACACCCTCTAAAACCTCTTTTATCTTTTTAGGGCTAAAATCAGATAAATGGGCTGGCATATTATAAAGATGATTTTTTATTTTAAAAAATGCAAGCATATTCTTTATAGGGGTAGTATGCGGATATCGCGCAAGAAAGATTCCTCCTGGTTTTAATATCCTTAATACCTCTTTAATAAAACCAAGCGGATCTTCTAAATGTTCTATGAGATAAAATGCGGTTATAACATCAAAGTAGTCATCAGGATAATGCATATCCCAAATAGTTGATTTAAAAAGGGATAGATTATATTTCCTACCAAAATTTATTGCATAAGCTGAAAGGTCAACCCCTTCTGCTTCCCATCCTCTTTCTTTCATCTCTTTCACAAAAAAACCAAAGCCACAACCTACATCTAAAATTTTTCCTTTTCTTTTTGTATTTGATTCAATAAAATTAGCAGCTTTTTCAAAAACCTTTTCTGTCATCTTCTTCCATTTATAGATTTCATCACTATTTTTAGGAAGATAATGTTGATAAAACTTAATAATAAATGATTTATCAGGCCTTGGGCTCATATAAATAAAACCGCATGAAATACAGCGGTTCATGATAAAATCACCTTCTTTATGAATGGGAGTTCTTCTGTTTGAGCCGCACAAAGGACATGGAACGTTTAACATTCTACCCACATTTCGTATGCCTTTGTATAAATTTTCCATCCTTCAAGTTCTGATTTTTCAAGGAAATCTTTACATTCATTTACAGTATAAGAGGAAAGGAAGGATTCAATAAAGCCTCTTTTTGCCTTTTTATCTCTAAAAAAGATATGCCACAAGATATTTAATAGCTTTGCTAAAGGCCAAGATATATCCCTGTGAAAGTCTACTAAAATTAAATGACCATTAGGAGCAAGAACTCTTTTAATCTCATTAAAAAGTTTTAATGGATCATCTAAATGGTGAAGTGTGTTTATACATGTGACAAGATCAATGGATCTATTCTTTAAAGGGAGATGATATCCTGTTGCCTGGTGAAAATATATCTTTTTGGTTATGCCTGCTTCGCAAGCATTTTCCTTTGCTACTTCAAGCATGGCATAAGAGGTGTCAACAGCAAGAAATTTTATATCAGGAAATTCTTTGATAATTGCGATTGGAAATACAGCAGGACCTGTTCCTATATCAAGGGCAAAACCTTTTTTTATACCTTTTGCTTTAACCTTATATATTACCCTGCGGCAGGGAATCTTCATATATCTTTTGGCCATTTCACTAAAATATCTGGCCATTTCAGGAGAAGTTAATTCATCTTTCTCTGGTATCCTCTCAATTACCATTTTTATATTTAGTTATTACTCTCCTCGCATTTCAACTGCTACCTCACGAGCTGCTTCAATAACCTTCTCAATATCTTTATCAGTGTGAGCAGTAGAAATAGCTCCTCCTCCATGCATCAGATTAACACCATGATTAAGCATCCTTATCTTAAATTCAACCTCTCTTTTATTGATATCTGTCTTTAAGAGGATTTCATGTGGATTTCTGGGTCTATCATCCTTTTTTAGAGGAAAATGAGTCTGAAAAAGAGATGCAAAACCAGTAACAATAGCATCAACATTTGCGTCATCAAAAGCCTGTTTAATACCTTTTCTCATCTTTTCACCCTTATCAGCAAGCTCTGGATATATATCCTTTTCATTTTTTTTCAAATAACTAACCACACTTTTTCCAACCTCCATTGCTAAAGGATTGCATGAAAAGGTTCCGCCTCCACTTAAAACCCCATCCCACTTGTTTTCCCTCTTTATCGTTGGGTCACACAAAGATAGGATATCTGCCCTACCTGCAATAATACCAAGATGCATGCCTCCACCAGCAACCTTTCCAAAGGTTGCAAGATCTGGGATAATGCCAAAAAGACCTTGAGCACCATTTACTCCAACCCTAAAGCCAGTTATTATTTCATCAAAGATAAGCAAAGCATTTAATCTCTTAGTCTCTTCTCTTAACATATTAAGGTATTCAGCTTCTCCAGGGATAAATCCATTTCCCATAACAGGCTCTAA
>JAFDIG010000189.1 GCA_019308145.1 Deltaproteobacteria bacterium
CTGTATATAAAGTTATAGGTCTCTACAAGCAGATTTAGCATGCCAACAAGGAATGCTCCACTACCACAAGCAGGATCTAAAACCGAGAGATTATCAAGTGATTCTTCAAGCTTTTCATAATCACTATCTTTTAATGATCTTTCGACATTGGTTTTGTCTTCATCAAAAAGTAGCCGATATAGTATCTCTTTTTTTATATCAGTTGTTTTTGAAAGATATTCCAACAAAGATCTCCTGCACATAAAATCAACTTCTTCCTTTGGAGTATAGAAGATCCCTAAATCCTGTCTTTCATATATCTCCTCTGCTACATTTGCAAGGGATTCATAAACATATCCTATCATTTCAGGATCTACTGCAACCTCTACATCAAGAGGTAGGTCTTCTTTTATAGTGAAATTATATTTTTCAAAAAAATTCAGTATCTCTTCCATGAATTTATCACTGAGATTTAGTGCAAGATCATCAAGTTTATTCTTCTTAAAGAGTCCTCCATTGAGATAGGGAGCACTTGCTAATGCTTCATCAACATCTTTTGGCAGATAAAGTGGATGGCTAAATCTTTGATTAAATGCTTCAAGAAAAAGAACCTTTAACCATTTTTCATAGAATTGATCCTCTGTGCCATTTCTTTTTTTCTCCTCAAGATATCGCTCCATAAACCATTTCATAAATTTTGGAGAATGTTTAAGCCATCTTTTTTTATCAATAAAATAGATGAACATTATTCTATTTAGCAGTTGTTGAGAAAATTCATGTGCATCTTTTATGGAGATCCCTTGCTTAAGAAGAGATTCTCTAATATCAAAAAATATTCTTTTATAATCATCAAAGAAGATTTCGCTTACTTTCTCAACACTAAAAGCCTTTGTTAGGATTTTGTAAATATCTAAAGGGTCATTTATGTTTTCATTTATGGCTATATTAGATAATATCCACTTATCTGTATAATATGCATTATTTATATCGATGTTTAATTTTATTAATTTCCTCTTCCTTACCCCTGCATCTTCTCTAAGTTTTTCAACAAGTATGAAACTATAATTTTGGTAGTCAGATGTGAAGACAAAAAAGGGATATTGTATCTCCTTTTTGATATCGTTAATAATATTTCTAATAATAGGTGAAGAATATGATTTTAGTTCCACTAAAAAGATCTGAAATCTTTTTTTGTAATTGGCAATTGTATAGCTCTTCTTTATATATTCTTTATTCTTTTCCTTAAATTCCCAAGCTTCTTTCCCAGAATAAGAAGTATCTAAGGTTTTGTATCCCAAATATTTAAATAGCTCATAAACCTTTTCTGGTGAGTCCATATGAGGAATATGATTTTCTATAAATTGTTTGATATTTTCCATCTTTAAACCCTTATGAAATAAAATCCACGGTAATAAGTTTTAATTTTTCCTCATCAAATTTAACTATCTCTTGCTCATCAATTTTTGGTTTTTCACGAATAAATTTATCAAGCTCAAAGATTAATTTATGCCAATCCTTAGAATTTTTATAATCTTTCCAGATCTTCCTTAATGTTTGCATTCTCTTTTTGGTTAAGGCTATTGAAGGAAAGGAGTCTAAAAAGAAGTTGATTTTATCTTTAAGATAATCACCTTCATCAAGATAATTTTCTCTTATAAAATCAAGTTCATCCCTCATATCTAAAAGGAATTTTTCCATCTTCCCGTGGATAGGGCGGATTTGAGTTGCAATCAAACCTTCTGAAAAAAAGGTTTCAATCTCTTTCCTTACCTTTTTATGTATCTCAAATATATCAAGATTATCAGGGATTACTCTTTTTTCTTCTTCTTCACATGATATGAAATTTAGGATTTTTGTCTTATTGGTGATAAACTTACGTTCTGATGCATCATAGAGATACCAGAGATGGTAGGCATCATCATATTTATAATAGAAGAAGATCCCTCTAAATCCTTTAACAAGTCCGCTCTGTATTCCATGGGGTAGGGCATTACAAAATTGTTTAAGTTTTTCAATACCAAAATCCTTAAGCGGTTGCCAAAATAATTCCCCACCTCCAAATTGCTCTTCTTCTAATTTTGTTAATGTTTCTTCCTTTGTTTTCTCATCACCCTTTAAAGCTCTTATAATACCAAAAACCTTAGGATTTATCTTTTCTCCTAATACAGAGGCATCAAGTCCGATTGTATCATTTATCATCTCAATCTTTTTTTGCAATATCCCTACAAGTTCAAGCAAGCTTTCAAGCTCTTTTTCTGGATAAAAATTGTAGATAAAGATTTCATCAAATGGAGAGCCTATACGATCGATCCTTCCTGCTCTTTGGATCATTCTTACTGGATTCCAATGTAGATCATAGTTGATAACCATTTTTGCACGTTGAAGATTTTGACCTTCTGAAAGGATGTCAGTAGACAATAGCAGATCAAGATCTGACTCAAGAAAATCATCTATAATCCTCTTTCTTCTTGATGTTGAGAAATTACCTGTAATCTTTTCAAACTTTTTACCAAACTTATATAAGAATTGAGGATCATCATTAAGAGAATCATATATATAATCAATAGTGTCAGCATAAAAGGAGAAGAGGAGGATTTTTCCTTTATCCTTGTATTCTATCAATTTTTTCTTTAGCTCCATAAGCTTTGTATCCTGATCCTTTTTTATTGTGCTAATTAGCTCTTTTATCTGGTTAAATATTGCTATATCATTATCAAGGTCATTAAAAAATTTATCCGTGTCATATTCTTTTATATTTATTGATTCAAGATTCCTTTTCATCTCTTCTATAAGTGAATCCCTATCTTCTGTTTCTTCTTCAAGGGAAAGGATATATTTATTATAAATTTTTTTCCTTAAGATTTTGCCTTCTTCAAATAAATCTTTAAAGGTTAAAAGAAAATCTATTTGAGTTTGAATGCTTTTTCTAAACGCATAGACACTGCTTTCAAGCCTTTTTAGAAGGATTGTTTGTAAAATTCCACCTAAAGCCTTCATCCTTCCTAATTCCATCTCATCTCTTTCGCCTACGATTTTATATTCTTCAAGCCTGTAATATGCAAGGGTTAAATCCTTTTCGATCTTTTCAGCGATTTTATAGTATAAGCCTTGATATGTATCATCAAGGCTATAATTTATCTCCTCCAACCTTCTTTTAGGAAATTTAATACTTACCCATCCTCCATTTTTATCCTTATATTTTGCATCAGGATAATTTTTCTTTATATATTGCCTTGTTCTTCTAATAGCTATTGTCTGCAAGATATCAGCGAGCTGTTCAATATCCCCTTTATCTGCTCTTTTGAATTTCTTTTCTAAATCATATATCCCTTCTTTTACAAAGATTCGTTTATTGTTTTTTGCAATAAGCATAAGCTGGAAATAGAGATCCCAGTGTGTATTGTTCATTGGAGTTGCGGTTAGAAGAAGGATTTTTGGATTTGTTTTTTTGCTTGCCTTTTCTATAAAGGTGAAGAGGTTTTCATATCGATTAGATAGGGGATTTCTAAAATTATGTGATTCATCTATGATGATGAGAGCAAGCTCATCTAAATTAAAACCTAATTTTTTGTTAAACTCATCAAAATTGAGCCCTTCACGACCAAGCTCTTCTTGATGAATGATATTTTCTGAGAGACCTATATCTTTTAGGGCAGGTCTCCATAATGGTTCATCAACGCTTGCAGGGCAAACCACAAGGAATCTTTTTCGTCTGTAAAAGCCAAAATCTTCTATTATCTTTTTGGCGATCCAGGTTTTTCCAAGACCAACTGAATCAGCAATTAAAACACCATTATAGTTTTTAAGCCTAGAGTAAATCCTTTTTACAGCATCATGCTGAAAATTGGCAAGATCTACCTCGCTTGATGGCAGATCACTTGACGGCTTATCTTCAAACGAGATATCATCTTTTTGCAGCTCGTAAAGTGTTTTTATAAAAATATGATAAGGTTTATACTCTTTTGTGCCAAATTTTGATTCATCAAGTATAGCAATAAATTCATCTTTAAAATCTATTGATTCATCCCAAAGCTTTTCAAACCATTCCTCTTTTAAGAATTTACTATGAGCCTCATCAAGCACTGCGTTTAATTCTGTATTTGATGTAAAACCAGAATATGTAAAATTGCTTGAGCCTAAAATTGCTATTTTATCAAATAGATATAGTTTTCCATGCAGAAATCCGTTCTTATAGAGCCTTACTTCATTTTCTTCTCTTTTTAAGAATTCAATAAGCATTGATACTGTGTCTCTTTTATCTCTTTCAAACTCCTCATCTTCTAAATCCTTTTTTAATGATTCTTTATAGATTTGCTCTGGTATAAATATATCAGGCTTTTTTTCTTCTTTTTCAGGTGCAATTCCAAGCAACAATCTGAATTTTTTAACATTCATTAAAGAATCTTTTATAAGCTGAAACCCTGCTATATTGAAATAGGCAGTTGAGATATCAATTGTTTTTTGTTCTTTAAGTATCTTGTTTATCTCTTCAAATAACTTAAGCCTATTGTTTTCAATAATCAGTTTTTCAGGGGTATACACTCTTTTTTCTCCTTATGAGAATAAATTAAGGAATAACTCGTTTTATTTTATGAAATAACAATAAAAACTTACGCAATTTTTTGTCATGGTCAATATTAAGGCAATTCTTTCGCAGAGATCCATTTAATTGCATATAAAAAAGCCACCAAAATACTTCATTTTTTTATCTTACTTTATTATTAGTTAATATTATTGTCAATCAACTTCTTTTTTATTCCTTGATCTATCGATTTTCTGTTGATATCTTTTATTATATAGATAATTTTTTTAATCGTTTTTAATTTATGGATAATATCTTTGGAAAGCTTTTTTCTAAAGCAAAAACAG
>JAFDIG010000190.1 GCA_019308145.1 Deltaproteobacteria bacterium
CAAGTGATATCCCTAAGGTTCTTGAATTTGGAATAAAATTAGAAGGTATTAAAGGAATACTTATTATCATGGACGAAGAAATGGGTGCTATAGGAGAAATAGAATTAACAAGAATTTAAAATCAAAGGAGCAACAAATGTATTCAAAACGAATTGTTCTGCATTTCCCTAAAAGTAATTGGAACAAACCTATTGTATATAAGTTGAGCAAAGATTTTGATCTTGTCTTCAATATATTAAAGGCAAGCATCTCTCACCGTGATGATGCATCTATGATGGTCCTGGAACTTACTGGACCTAAAGAGGAGTTTGATAAAGGAATTAAGTATTTAGCATCTCTCACCGTGATGATGCATCTATGATGGTCCTGGAACTTACTGGACCTAAAGAGGAGTTTGATAAAGGAATTAAGTATTTAAATGAATGTGGTGTTAAGGTCGAACCTATTGCACGTAGTGTGCGAAGAATAGAAGAGATATGTATACATTGTGGAGCATGCACGGCTGTTTGTCCAACTGGCGCACTTTATATTGATAGGAAAACAATGGAAGTAATATTTGATACTGAAAAATGTGGTGGATGCGAACTTTGTGTCAAAGCATGTCCACCAAGAGCAATGGAGGTCAGCTTTTAATTTTGGAAAATAAAAGTGTTGCCACTTCTCCCCATATAGAAAAACTGATCTATTTGGATGAACTCACTAAAATTCCAAATCGTCGTTATTTTAATAAAAGATTTCCGTCTCTTTGGAAAGAGTGCGAAAAGAAGGGTCGCACTCTTTCTCTCTTGATGATCGATATAGATAAATTCAAACAGATAAATGATACATATGGGCATGAGACTGGGGATGAGGTATTGAAAAAAGCAACCCTAATAATGAAAAAAGTTTTAAGGGACTATGGTATCCTTATAAGATTTGCTGGTGATGAGTTTATAATAATACTCTTAGGAGGAAATGAATTATCAGCTAAAAATTTTGCTGACTTACTTGTAAGAAGAGTTAACAACTCTCCATTAGATATCCCTCAACTTCCAAAAGATTACAGAATATCATTAAGCGTGGGAGTAGCCTGTTTTCCATATCATACAAAAAAAGAAGAGGAACTGTTTGAAAAAGCAGATCAGGCGCTTTATCTTTCTAAAGATGCAGGAAGAAATAGAGCAACCATTTACAATCATGAGTTGGCTTTGAAACTTCTGGCACAGAAAAAAACTCTTAATATCCCTTGTGGAATCCTCTTACAAAGGGAGGATATAATAAATTCAATCATTAATATGTGTGAAAGAGACTCTGAGTTATTCGGTATACCTCATTTTCTTTTTGGCCCTCTTGGTATAGGCAAAACAAGTTTGCTTAAAACAATTGAATCTATGCCTCAAGTTAAAGAAAAATTTGAAATAATCAATATCCTTTGTTTTCCACATTTTTATCACCATCCTTTTAAGGTCATAGTTCAAATCCTTGAACAGCTAATAGGTCAGGACGCAAATTTTTTAAAAGAATTACCACAGGATAGATTAAGCAAATTAGCAGTCGTAATGCCAGGGATCAAAAAATTTTTTCAGGATAAAAGCTTTAAATCTTCTAAGATCAATAGAGATGAACTTGAATTAATATTAAAAGATACTATATCAATGATACTAAATAAAAAGGATGTTTTGGTCTCTTTAGATGAAATACAATGGTGCGATGAAGATTCAATAAAAATTATTGAGGAAAAACTTTGCGATGATTCTAATAGCTCCCTATTTTTTATTGGCACTTTAACCGGCCCTTTATCTGATCTATCACTTACTGAAAAAATGCCAATACTTATTGAAAAAAAGAAGTATAAAACCTGTGAACTAAAACCTCTTGACATGGATGGAACTGCCCAGATGTTATCCTTGATTTTTAAAGATATGGCATTTACTCATGATATAGTAGATGCTGTCTTTTCCAGATCAAATGGTAATCCTCTTTTTATTGAAGAGATGTTAAGGTTTATGCAACAAAAAGGGATTATCCTCTTTAAAAATGAGAAATGGACATTAAAAAAGGATTGGGAAGAGCTAACTCCTTTTGAACTAAATGATTTAGTACTTGAAAGAATCGAGAGTTTGGATTCTTCTATTATAGAGGTTCTATCTCATGCTTCTATAGTGGGGCAAAATTTTGCAATTGAAACCATTCATAAGTTAGAAGGAATTAATGAAGGAGAAGTTACTGAGTTTTTAGAAAAAGCAAAAAAAGCTGATCTGCTGATAGAAGAGAAGCAAGAGGGAAAAGAAAGTTATAGCTTTATAAATCCTGGGATATTAGAAGCTTTATCTCGCATAACGCCTAAAGAAGAAAAAAAGGCTCTTCACAAACGTATAGCAGAGATAGAACAAACAACAAAACAAGAGAATCTCTGGCAAAATCTTGGAATGATTCTTTATCACTATAAGATGGCAGAGCAATATAGCCAAATCCCTGCTTTTCTTGATAAACTATCAATAAGTTCAGATTCACCCCTTCTTTCCAGGGATCTAAAAGAATTACTTGAAAAAGGCTTACCCAAAAAAGAATGGGGGAAAGAAGAAAAACTCTCAGATGAAGAGTTGAAAAAAGCTTTAGATGCGCTCAAATATATTAGGATCGCATTTCAGATTATTAAGCTTTATCCTCAAGAAAGTGAAATGGTTCAAAACTCTGCCCAAAAAGTATACTCTAAAATAAATACTATCCTCAATAAAAGTGATATGCTGACCTTTAGTTTAGCCCAGGATACAATTCTTGTAAACGGCATAAAACCAAGCCATAAAGATTATGAAAAAAGTAAAGGACCTGTAGTTAAAGAATTAATGACAAGATTAGGTTTTAAAGGGATATCCTTTAAAAAAGGGCTTTCATTTAATGAGCTTAAAAATTTCCTTTTGCTTTTAGCTAATAAACAGGAAGAGATTAAAGAACAGCATGAATGGGATGAAATATTAAGAGAAGAAGGTATCTCACATGTGATTTTAGACCACAGGGTGTATGTAGCTGTTGGGGAAAGGGATATTGAAAAGGCAGAAAAGGGTATAGTAATAGAGGATGCTACTGATCAGCAAACAACTCAAATATCTATTAAAGATATAGAAGTTCTAAAACAATTTATTAATCAGGGGGGTGAGATAACAGATAAAAATTTGCCAGAAGCTCTTTCAAAAGAAAAAATTGAAAAACTTATCTCACTTTTAGAAGAAATGGTTACAAATGTTAAAGCAGGGACTCCTACTCTACAAAATCTTCAAATAGTTGATGATAACAAAATATTAGATGAAGAAATTTTAGATCCACTACTAAAAGATCTTAATCTCTATTTAGAAGAACTTACATCTGAAAATAAAGAAAAAGCTTTAAGGGCTACTTATAACCTTATAAAAGCAGGTGATAAGGCAGTCGATGATATCATTAACTTTATCACCAAATCTGATGACTTTAGAGCAAGAAAAAGCGCTTTAATAGTGCTTATGAAGATAAATCCAGATAATCTTTTTAAGTTAGCTCAAGAGATGGAAAAACATCATGGAGTCGATGTGCCACGAAAAATCTTGTCGATTCTATATGATATTGATCATCCTGCTGTTAGAAAAATTTTTAATTTAGGGCTTTATCATCCTGATTCAAGGGTAAATCTTGAAGCAATAATTGCTTTGGAAAGGATTGACAAAAAATGGTGTCATGAGCTTCTTGTAGATTACTTAAAAAAGGGAATATCTAATCAATCTATAAGGGCTATAGCAACTGTTGGCAAAATGAAGATAAAAGAAGCTGTACCATATCTTATAAGATATTTACGCAAAAAAAAGAAGAAAAAAGAAGACCAAATTTTATTAGAAAGTGAGATATGTAAGGCTTTAGGTAGTATAGGAGATCCAGAGGCAGTTGGTCTTTTAATTAATGTTGCTTCATCATATCCTTTTTGGAAAGCCAAAAGGAAAAAAGATGAAAGGATAAGGATATCTGCTATATGGGCTTTAGGTGAAATAGGAGAAAAAAATAAAAAAGTAATAAACCTGTTAACCCGTATATCAAAGGAAAAAAATTTTAGATTAAGAGATGCTGCCCTCTCCGCTCTTAAGAAAATCTCATCTCGAAAATCTTAAACTTTAACCTTCTTAAATGAATCCTCAAGGAAAAAGAGTAAGTATCATAACTTTAGGTTGTAAGGTAAATCAAGCTGATTCTGATATGATGGCAAAAAAGCTTGCTAATATAGGTGCATATATAGTAGAGCCTTTTGAACATGCTGATATCTACATTATTAATAGTTGCACAGTAACTTCTAAAGCAGATAGAGAAACACGTTACATTGTAAAAAAGATTTTAAAAAAACAAAAGGATCCCTTTATTGTTATAACTGGCTGTTATGCACAACTTAGAGCATCAGAGCTATCAACTATCCCGGGCGTCAAAATAATAATTGGTAACTTGGAAAAACAAGATATAGATCAAATTATTCTTAATTATAATCAGGATAAATTTTTTATTAAGGTTTCTGAGATTGAAAAAGCATCTTCTTCTTTTGGTAATTTTGCTTCTTTTCCTTTTTTTAGGACAAGATATTTCTTAAAAATTCAAGAGGGCTGTGATTACAGATGCTCTTATTGCACAGTTCCTTTGGCAAGGGGTCCTTCAAGAAGCTTAAAGATAGAAGAAGTAATAAATAGAATAAAAAAATTAAGTAATGCAGGAGTTAAAGAGATAGTTCTCGTAGGGATCCATCTTGGACAATATGGAAAAGATCTTGATCCACCTTTAAATATTATTTCACTTCTAAAAGCAATAGAAAGTTTGTCAATTGACTCAAGAATAAGATTAAGCTCTATTGAACCTAATGAATTAGATGATGAATTGATCAATCTAATCGCTAACTCAAACAGAATATGCCATCATCTCCATATACCACTTCAAAGCGGAAGTAAAAAGATCTTAAAGCTTATGAAAAGAAGATATACCCCAACCTATTTTTTTGAAACTATTTCTCGTATTGTTCAAAATATCCCTGATATAGCTATTGGCTGTGATGTGATGGTAGGATTTCCAGATGAAACCGAAGAAGATTTTCAGCAAACAAAGGATCTGATAAATTCTCTCCCTATTGCCTATTTACATGTCTTTCCTTATTC
>JAFDIG010000191.1 GCA_019308145.1 Deltaproteobacteria bacterium
ACTTAACAGTAGCAGAAAACATTATTTTAGGTATGGAAAACCAGCCACTCTTTTTTAATAAAAGAAAAATAGAAGAAAATATTGAAAAGATTTCCTCACAATACAAACTTAAGGTAAATCCTGAATCAAAAATATGGGAACTTTCAGTTGGTGAACAACAAAAGGTAGAAATTTTGAAAATTTTATACAGAAAAGCAAAAATTTTAATAATGGATGAACCAACCGCTGTTCTCACCCCACCTGAGATTGAAGAACTTTTTAACACACTAAAATTCCTTGTTAGAAAAGGACATACTGTAATATTTATCACACATAAGCTTGAAGAGGTACTGGAAATAGCTAATCAAATCACAATTTTAAGAAGAGGAAGAGTTATTGTCAAAACAAGCCCAGAGCATATAAGCAGCAAAAGAGAACTTGCCAGAATGATGGTTGGAAGAGAAGTAGTCCTCTCTATAACAAAAAAAAGCAT
Organism: Deltaproteobacteria bacterium; assembly: GCA_019308145.1. Lineage (GTDB taxonomy): Bacteria > Desulfobacterota > JAFDIG01 > JAFDIG01 > JAFDIG01 > JAFDIG01. The sequence goes on from JAFDIG010000191.1 coordinate 473, forward strand.
TACCCCAGGTCCTCCTATCATTTCGGTGAATCGGCTCTCAGGCCTTGGCAAAAGAGGCGAAGTTGCTTTTAGAGAAATAAGCTTTGATGTAAGAAAAGGTGAAATATTCACTATTACAGGGGTTTCTGGTAATGGACAAACTGAATTAGTAGAGACATTGGTAGGCCTTAGAAAGCCTTTAAATGGGACTATCCATTTTCATAAATTGCCAAAAAAAGAAAATCAAAGGGATGTTCTATGGGGATATATACCTGAAGACCGAGTAAAAATGGGTTCTGCTCAAGGATTATCCATTATGGAAAATCTTATTCTTACAAATTACTCTCTTTTTACAAAAAATTTGTTTCTTATGAAAGGCAAGATCAAAAAGAATGCTTATGAGCTAATAAATCATTACAATATTTTTGCTGAAAGTCTAAAAATGCCCGCCCGCCAACTTTCTGGTGGCAATCTACAAAAATTAATCCTCGCAAGGGAACTTTCAAGGAATCCCTTATTATTGATCGCACATCAACCAACCCACGGTTTGGATATTGGAGCAACTGAAGAGATATGGGAAGAGCTTATAGCTTTTAGAGAAAAAGGTGCTGTTCTTTTGATTTCAGGTGATCTAAAGGAAGTACTTACATTAAGCGATAGGATAGCAGTAATATTTAGAGGGAGGATAATGGATATCTTCTCAGGATATGACGAGGAGAAAATTGGCGAAATTGGTCTTCTTATGGCAGGTGTGCATAAAAGATGATAGAGATAAAGGTTAAACAAAGGATAGCTTATCCCAAAATAACAAAATTTTTCACACCTTTTTTTGCTCTCTTCTTTGCTTTACTCTTTGGAGCAGGGCTTTTTAAATGGGTTGGAGTTGATCCTCTAAAAGCATATAAGATCATGTTAAGTGGTGCTTTTGGGAATTTTTATAACTTCTCTGAGGTTATAGTAAGAGGAATTCCTTTGATACTTTCTGGATTATCAGTCGGTTTAGCTGCAAAAATGATGCTTTGGAACATAGGTTGTGAAGGTCAAATAGTTATGGGTGGTGTAGGAGCTACTGCTATAGCACTTTTTGCATCTCCCTATCTCCCTAATTATTTAGTCATCCCTGCTATGATCTTTTCTGGATTTATAGCAGGTGCTTTATGGATCTTCATCCCTGCAATTTTTAAGGCAAAGTGGAATGTAAGTGAGATTATCTCAACATTAATGCTAAACTATATTGCTATAATTTGGATGGAACATCTATATTTTGGACCATGGAGAGACCCAGAGGGTAGGGGCTTCCCTGGAAGCGCAATATTTCCTGATGCAGCATGGTTCCCACGATATTTAGGTACAAGGATTCATTTAGGGATATTTATCGTCTTTATCGTTACAATACTGATCTATATATTATTAAATTTCACTAAACTTGGATATGAAATCAAGGTAATCGGCGAAAGTGAATTAGCTGCAAGATATGCAAATATAAAAGTAACACGAAATATCTTTATAGTACTTATGATAAGCGGAGGAATTGCAGGTCTCGCAGGTGTAGGAGAAGTTGCAGGAGTATATCATAGGCTTCAGCAAGGCTTATCATCAGGCTATGGATATGCTGGGATTATAGTTGCTTGGCTTGGCCGTCTTAATCCTTGGGGTATTCTATCTGTAGGAATCATTTTTGCTGGTTTTATGGTAGGAGGGGATGCTTTACAACTAAACCTTCAACTTCCTTCTTCTCTTAGCCTTGTGCTTGAAGGCGCTCTTTTATTTTTGGTTTTAGCAGGAGAGATATTACCAAAATATAAGATATCAATAAGTTGGAAAAAATTATCTAAATCATGATAGGAGCTTAATTGGAATCTACATACCTATTTCTAACAACAGTTACTATTCAGTCCTCGATGGCTGTTCTATTTGCTACTTTAGGAGAAATTGTTACTGAAAAGAGTGGAATATTAAATCTTGGTGTTGAGGGAATGATGCTTATGGGGGCAATGTCATCTTTTGCAGCATCTCTATATTTTAAAAATCCGTGGTTAGGTGTAACTTGCGGTTTAATAACAGGTGCTTTTTTTGCTCTTATACATGCATTTTTTACCATTGGGTTAAAAGCAAATCAGGTAATATGTGGTTTATCTCTTACTATCTTCGGAATGGGACTTTCAAGTTTTTTGGGGCGTTTTCTTATTGGTAAAACAGGAACAAGATTTTTAATCTGGCATGTCCCCATTCTAAATAAAATCCCTTTGGTAGGTCCTATATTATTCAACCAAACCCCATTGGTTTATCTTTCTTATATCTTTGTACCTTTGATATGGGTGTTACTTTATAAAACAAACATAGGCTTATCACTTAGAGCTGTAGGAGAAAATCCAACTGCTGCTGATGTAACTGGAATCTCAGTTGTACGTTATAGATATTTAGCAACAATCTTTGGCGGAATGATGGCTGGTCTTGGCGGAAGTTATCTTTCACTCTTCTATACACCAGGATGGAAAGAAAACATGACAGCAGGACAAGGATGGATAGCAATAGCAATGGTAATATTCTCTACATGGAATCCATTTAGAGCAGTCATTGGTTCTTTAATGTTTGGGGGAATAAATGCTTTACAATATTATTTTCAAGCATCTGGGATTACTATAATCCCAAATTATATCTTGATGATGTTGCCATATATATTTACATTAGTTGTCCTTTTTCTTATTAACCAAACAGAAGGTGCAAAAAGAAAGTTAGGAGCTCCTGCTAGTTTAGGTGTTGCGTTTGAAAGAGAATTGTAAAAGTATCTTTATTAGATATTCTTAAAAATTCATCTTATCAATCAAAAAAATTTAATGTTATAAGTTTAAAAATCTTTTTAAAACGATTTAAATTTTTTTAACAAAAATTAAAAACTCTCTGTTCATTTTTTACTTGAAATTTTTGAAATTATTTTATAAAAAATAATTCTGGTGAAAGAATTCACTAAATAATTTTTATTCGATTAATTTTTAACAAAAATTTGGCTATCTAATTCAAAAAATCCCTTTATTTACTTTTTATGGAATTATTCTTGCATAAAAACAAAAAAAATGATATAAAGCATTGAAAATTAATCAAACGGGAAAAAATATATTTTTTTTAATCTAAATAAAGAAAAATTTCACAAAAGAGGAGAAAAAATTGAAGTTTTCAAAAATTCCAGAGGCTACTATTAGAAGATTATCTAATTATGCAAGATGTTTAGAAGAGATGGGAAAAAAGGGAAGAACCGTCATCTCTTCTGCTTCGTTAGCTAGTATGTGCGGAGTCAATGCAGCACAAGTAAGAAAAGATTTAGCATATTTTGGTGAATTTGGTATAAGAGGGGTTGGATATTATATAAAGGATTTACACGAGGATATAAAAAATATTTTAGGGCTTAATAAAAAGTGGAGAATGGCTATTATAGGGATTGGTAATTTAGGCTCTTCTCTACTTTCATATAAAGATTTTTTAAAAAAAAATTATACTATTGTTGCTGCTTTTGATATTCATCCAGAAAAAGTTATAGGACCTATTTCTGAAAAGATGGGTCGCCCTGTAGAGATTTTGCATCCAAGTAGATTAAAGGAAGTAGTAAAAGAGAGAAAAATTGAGATAGGTTTAATTACCACGCCACCGAGCGAGGCTCAAAAGGTTGCTGATGCCCTGGTTGATGCAGGTGTGAGGGGAATATTAAACTTTGCGCCAACTCAAATACATGTCCCTGAAGGATTTATTGTTAAAAATGTATTCTTCACAACTATTTTAGATAACTTAGCTTATATTCTAAGCAATAAAAGTAGAAAAGGTTAATCATTTTAGGCTGAAAATTAAAACCTGAATTAACTATAACTAAAAATATTTTTAAAAAAATAAGAAAAATAGTAAAACATTTAATAATAGGAATTAAAATTATAAAAACAAGGAATTTCTTTAAAGTACCAAAATTAGCCTAAAAACGTAATTAGTTTATTTTTCAACGGACTAATTAAGGTGCAATAAGCCTTTGATATTCAATCATCCCTCCCTTCATTGACTTTGCTTTAGGAAAACCGTTTCTCCTTAAGATCTTTACTGCTTGCATACTTTTTTGCCCAGTAAGGGAATAGACTATAATCTCTTGATTTTTAAATTTTTTTAACTCTTCTAACCTTCGTTCAAGTTCAGATAATGGAATCACCATGCCGCCTATTGTTCCTTTAACAACACGATAACTTTCAGGATTATCAACATCGATCAATAAAAAATTACCTCCTGACTCTAACTTTTGTTTTACTTCTATTGGTGAGATAAATAGATCTGCTTCTACTTTTGGTGCTAAAGATTCAGGCCTCTTTCTAACAGGTGGTGGAGCCGCTCTTCTACAAGCGACA
>JAFDIG010000192.1 GCA_019308145.1 Deltaproteobacteria bacterium
TCCAGCAATATTAGAGGTAGCTAATTTTGATTTCAATACAAATACTTTAACCATTTATCATACTGATACAGGAATTTCTGAGAGTTATGATACAAAGGTTTTTGAAAAGGCATTAGTTCAATAAGGATATCTAATATAAAATGGGGCTCTTCCTTAAAAATTCTTTTTTAGCCCCCTTTTTATATATTTTTTTTATCTATTTTTTTATCCCCTAAAAAAGAAGGTGGTATTCTTATTTTTATTTTCTTAAAGGGTTTACTTCTCACCTGAAGCAGTTATATTTTTTTACTGCTTTCATTGCTTGATTCATGCTAATGTCATAAGGGTTTTGTTTCATGGGGTGTACTCCCTTAATCTTTTTGGGTGTACACCCCTTTCTTTATCAAGAAGGATAATCATGGAATAAAGGTTCACCTTCATGGTTCACTTACAAAGGAAGGGAAAGAAGTAGTGGGTGGTGCTATCCGTGAAGGAACTAAAATTTTTCGGATGGCTGAACTTGTTATTGTAGGCACTAAACGTAGAAGTTGAGTTGCTTATTAATAAGAAGATAAAATTTAACAAGTTCCATCACCATGCGACCAAAAATAATCAATTAGCCCAAATGCTTGAGAATTTGCTTGTTCACTACCTCCGCTTCTATCTCTCTATTCCACGTGAGATAGAGTATCAATCATCTTTTCTTGAGACTAAGAAGATTATTCAGTCCATTAAATCAAAGGACGAACCCAATCTTCGTATAGCAAGTGAAGAACACATCAGAAAATCAGCTGATGAAATTATGGGCTCTTTTTAGTTAAATAAAAACCAATTTTAAACAAGTTGTTGACGGCCGTTTAGAATTGAGCCATTTTCAGCTCTTTTTTATAACGACCGTCAACATCGTATCATGTAGTTTTTTGATGTCAAATGTATATAGTACAATATAGTTTAATAGTAGCGATCTCTGGGCCACTCGTTAATTAATTTATCTACTTCCTCTTTTTTGGAGAAGTATCCAACAAAATAAAAAATGCTGCCGATTGCGAGCCAAACAGCTGAGTAAATCAAGGCTTTGGGACCTTGATAAATAAGTAGCGCAACAGAAATGATAATACCAGCTATAGGGAATATAGCCTTCCATCCGTTTAGTTTCATGGGTGCATTTTTAAAAAGTTCAGGCTGAGTTTTTGGTGCCATCAAAACCGCAATATGGGTAATTATCCAATTATAGAGGAACATTGCTACAACAATTTCAGCAACCAATTGTATAGTCCCCGAAATAATCAGAAAAATTGCTACAGCTGCTGTAAGGATTAATGCATTGCCTGGCACTCCGAACCTGTTGATAGAAGCGAATATCTTAGGAAGTATTTTATCGCGAGATGTCCCAAAAAGAATTCGTGCTCCAACGGTTTGTTCGGCGTTATGCGAAGATAAAATAGCAGCCCAAGCAACCACAATGATAAAGGTTACACCAAACGCCCCCATATATTTGGAGGCCACTGTAGCATAAGGCGCATTAGAGGAAGCAAACTCTTTCCATGGGATTACTCCTGTTGATACGAATGCAGAAGCAATATACAAAATCGCTGGGATTATGATGCCTAATGCAATACCCCATGAGATTGTTTTTGCAGGATCTTTTGCCTCTTCACCCAGGTCAGCTGCCAGGGTTAGCCCAGCATAAGCAAAGATAAGAAGTGATGCCCCTTTCCAAATTCCTGAGAACCCTTTTGGAGAAGGCATGGTGATGTATTCAATATTCAAATGAGGCAAACCAAGAATAATGTAAATTAGAAGTCCGCCAACCATAAATAGAAATAAAATATTTTGAATAATTTTAACTGTTTTAATCCCTATCCAATTGATCATGAAAAATACAATAGTAACAACAACTCCTCCTACGACAATATTTAGTTTTGTTTCGAGTCCAGGAAGTGCATTCACATACATAATAAAAGCTTTTGCTGTTATAGCCACAGGCCCTATGAGTGCTAGCCACATTGCCCACCCAGATAAAAACCCTGCATAATTATTTACAATTCGGGTTGGGTAGACATAACTTTCCCCTCCTTCCACAGGGTACATAAGGTTAAGCATTACCGTGCTTAAACCCACCAATATAACTGGAACAGCCCCAATGGCATAAGATACCCATGTCCAAGCACCTGCATATTTTGCTGCTATGCCAGTTACAATGAATACTCCAGCACCGATGACTATACCCGCTGTAATTGCGGTTACCCCTAATATACCAAGCTCCTTTCTTAAATGTTTTTCCCCGTTTCCCATTTGATTCCTCCCTTCTTTAAAGGTTACAGGTTTGAAATTTATGGTATTTCAATAACCATACCAGTATGTAAAGGTGTAAAACGCTCATTAAAAGAATTGTAAAGTTCAACCTGTGCTAAAAAACCTGTACAATGCCCGGCATAAATCCAGTCGGGATCAAATTTTTTCAATGCTTGAGCAGTCTTTTTAATTCTATCTTTTGAGGCTTCAATAAGATGAAATCCTCCAATGATTCCATGGATTTTATCTTTCCCTGCCAACTTTGTTGCCTGTTTGGCGATATTAACTATACCGGCATGACTGCATCCTGTAATAATGACTATGCCTTTTTCTTTAATGTTTGCGATGAGTGATATATCATCAAGCATGGGATCTGGCTTAACTTGGTTCTTTTCTATTGTAAAGAGGCTCATCCCGACTTCTTCAAAGGTGCTTGTTCGCTCAACTTGGCCTGTTGTAAAAAGACCCGGCATAATTTCTAATGGATCCTTTGTTAAGTAAAGGGTACCACCTGAATCCTCAATGTTTGCTGGTTTGTCGCCATCCATAATTCCAACATGCCTCAAATAAGGGTTGGTAATGAAATTCAGCCTAAATATATCTGGATGAGCAATTACAGGAATATCTTTTCGTCCGATTTTTTTGAGTATTTTTGCTATGCCTTGAGTGTGATCATAGTGGCAATGCGTTAAGACAACCGCATCGATTGAAGTTGGGGTAATACCCAGCATATTCATATTTTCTAAAAGGGCTGCTGAATTTTGTGCTACATCCACAAGGATATTTTCCTTGACACCATTTTTTTCTGCAGTGATGAAAAATGAAATACCGTGCTGTCCCAAATAAGGGGATTCATAAAGTACACTGTCTTCAGCAATTACCGTAATTTTAAGCTTATTTAGTTCATCTTGAATAGCCATATAACTTATCCTTAGGCGAATTTTGTGCACTATCATAATCCTGCAAAAATAGTTTGTCAAGCAGGGAAAAAAGATATCTTTTGCTTGACTTATTTCTTTAATATGTTATAATGATAATTTAAAATCTTTATAAAAAAATTTTAAATAAATATCTTTTATTTTAAATGGAATATAAAAAATGATCAAACAGAGTAAAAAAACAAATGGGAGGGAGGGGAAAAATGGATGCCAGGTATAAAGGTAAAAGAAGGAGAGTCTTTTGAAAGTGCCTTAAAGCGATTTAAAAAGCATTGTGAAAAGATGGGTATACTTTCAGAGATTCGGAAAAGAGAGCATTATGAAAAGCCTAGCGTGAAGAGGAAGAAAAAGGCTTTGGCAGCTAAAAAAAGGGCGCTTAAAAAGATGCGGAAGATGGAAGAGAGGGGCTATTAATGTCACTTAAAGATCGACTCTCAACTGAAATGAAACAAGCTTTAAAAAATAAAGAAAAAGTAAAACTATCTACTATACGAATGATCAATGCTGCTATTATTAATAAGGAAAAAGAGAAGAGGCGCTCTCTTGAAGAAAGAGAAGTCGTTCAGGTTATTCAATCTTTAGTGAAGCAGCTTGAAGAATCTATGGTTCATTTTAAAAGTGCTCAGAGGGAGGAGTTAGTTAAGAAATCTGAAGAGGAGTTAGAGGTTTTAAAATCGTTTTTACCTAAACCTCTTACTTCAGAAGAACTTGAGATAAAGATTAAAGAGATTATCGAGAAAGTTAATGCAGTAAGTATAAGAGATCTTGGAAAGGTTATGAAGGCTTTAATGGAAGAGGTTGGTGATAGAGTAAACGGCAAAGTTGCGAGTGAAAAGGTAAAAAAGATGTTGTCAGCTTAAAAATTTAAATTTTATTAACCAGATACTTTTATGCTTACAAAAATTACTAATAATAGTAATTAAGTTATAAAAATAGAATTTATCCCTTTATTTTTAGACTGCTTAAAGTCAGAAAAAATAGGTAATTTTTTTTTGCGAATTAATTGATAAAGAAGATTTTTATAAATCAAAAGTTGAAATCTTTTAAACAAAAGATTATATTATATAAAAGGGATAAAAAATTTTATTTTTTAATATTTTATGTTTATTAAGAAGCTCACCCTCCCTTTAATAGGCCCTTAAAAAGGGCCTAATTATATTAAATTTTTTAAATAATTATGGTTTATAGTTGTTTCTATTTAAAATTTAAACAAAAAAATTCCTCATCTAAAATCAAAAATTTATTCATCTGCACTACTAATATTTAAAAAAATTGATCTTTCCGAGATTAAAGTATGCATCAAAAAAGTTTAGAAAATCTTGAATTTTTTTCTATATTAAATTTAATAGAAAAAAAGGCTGTTTCCCCTATGGGGAAAAAAGAAATAAAGCAGCTTTCTATAGAGAGAGATCTAAATATTATTAGAAATCGTCTTGAGATTGTTAAAGAGATTCGAGAAATCATCAATATTGAGGGCTTCACACCCATTCAAAATATAAATGATATCCCTTCATTAATAAAAGAGGCAAAAGCAGAAGGGGCAATTCTTTCTCCTTTAAAACTTATTGATATCGCTGATTTTCTTTCAACTGTATCCTTTTTGAAAA
>JAFDIG010000193.1 GCA_019308145.1 Deltaproteobacteria bacterium
TCCTGATCCGTAAAAAGGGTTCTCCAAGCCTCATAAGCATTACTTTTTTTTGTGAGTTTTATTATTGCATTATCAAGCCAGTTTGAGATATCATTTAAAGATATTCCTTTTTTATTTAAAATTGGCTCCTTGCTTATGATCACAATCCCCTTTTTTGTTGTTTTTAACAAGCTGTTAAAGGTTAAAGAGGTGTTTAACGTTGCAAGGATTCCAGCACTTTTTTTGAAAAAATCCCTCCGATTTATTAGCAACATTACTATTTTCCTCTTTCTTAAATCTTTTTTATTTTAGCATTAAAATTTTTTATTACAACCAAAATCAAAAAATTTCAAAAAAAACTTGACAAAACAAATATTTTTATTAATAATTTAATAAATAACTTTAATTATATCGTAAACTCATTTGATTTTGTTAATTTAATAGAGAATAAGCTATATTTAAATCTATTCCATAAAAAATTTTTTATTATAAAATTTTTTATTTAATTTTCTTATTATATATTATAGGAGATTTCCATGGAAGCAAAAGATAAAAGGGTTGTATTAGATGCAACGGATAAGATATTAAAAAAGTTGGTTTATGAGAATCAGAATATAAGGAGAAAATTAGATTTGCTAATTAATAGGGCAAATGAGAACTGGCAAATCTTAAAAAACCTTTTTGAGATAGATCAATCATTAATAAACCAAAAGGATATTTTAAGTCTTTTACTATATGCAAGTAGTGAAATAAGATCTCGATTTAATTTATATTATGTCAATTTTTCTTTCTTTAAAAATGGTTTACCATTAGCAATAGAAGGTTTTAAAAAAGAAGAGGTTATAAATTTGATTGATAAAAAAATGTTTATCAATCTCTTTTCTCCTTCAAACGAGATATTTTTTATTAATAAAGGCGAAAAAGAAAAACTTTCTTTGCTCTTTAAAGATAAAGCAAAAGAAATAGCATCTGCTGTGATTATTCCTTTAACAATAAGAAAAAAAATAGCAGGGAGTCTAAACTTAGGATCAGATAATGCTGATAGATACAAAAATTTTATGGGGATAGATTTTCTAAATATTTTAGGAAGGAAGCTCTCTTCTTGTATAGAGCAAAAGATTATTCAGGAAGAACTGCTTAATCAAGAAAGATTAAAGGTTACTTTAGAGATTGCAGGAGCTGCTGCACATGAGATCAATCAACCGCTTTCAGTGCTTATAGGAAGAGTAGAACTCCTTCTAAGCAAACTTGAAAATGGAGGTATTACCAAAAAGGATCTAAATGTTATTTTGGATGCTGCAAAGAGAATAGAGAATATAAGCTCTCTTCTTTCAAATATAACATGTTATTGTACAAAACCTTATGCAAACAATCAAAGGATAGTTGATATTTTTGCATCCAGTATAAATAATAGCCAAATTTGTTTAGCAAAGAGATATAAAGCATTATAAAGCTAATAAAAAGATATTTCATAATTTTTTTAAATTGAGTTTTTAAATTAATTTCATTGCAATCCATATTATCATAGCGAAACCTATAAAAACCTTTAAAGTTGAGCCAATAACCCTGCCTAAAAAAGCACCTAATCCAATATTATAGGCTTTATTAAGCTTTTTTGTTTCCCATAATCCACCAAGAAGTCCCCCCAAAAATACACCAATAAATCCTCCAATTAGGGCTCCAATACCAAAGAAAAAAGGAGCCATAATAATAGAGCATACAAAGCCACCTATTAATGAGAGCCATATACCTCTTTTAGAAGAGCCAAATCTTTTTGCACCGTAAAGAGCTGAAACAAAATCCAATCCCTCAGAGATTATTGCTAAAATAAAAAGAATAATAAGCATAGTAGCTGTGATCTTTGAAAAATGTGTGAGCCAGCCATAGATTAAGGCATCTATAAATATAAAGAATGTTCCAGGAAGACCAAACGCAATGGAAAAAAGGCTTAATATTAAAATAATAAAAAAGAGAATAAGAGATAAAAGATGCATCTTTATTTGATTCTTTTTTTCCAGATAAGAACTATAGGGGATGCAACAAAGATAGAAGAGTATGTTCCAATAATTACACCCACTAAAAGAGCAAAGGCAAAATCATGTATTACTCCACCACCAAAAATAAAGATGATTAAAACTACTAATAAAGTAGTAAGAGATGTTAATATAGTACGACTTAAAGTTTGATTTATACTTTTATTTATCACTTCTTCAAGATCCTTTGACCTTGTTTTTTTCATATTTTCTCTTATACGATCGTAAACAACAATAGTATCGTTTAAGGAATATCCAACAATGGTTAGTAAAGCTGCCACAATAGGGAGATTAAATTCTTTATTAGTAATAGAAAAAGCGCCTATTGTTATCAAAACATCATGAGCAAGGGCAACAATTGCACCTGTTGCAAACCTAAATTCAAATCTTATAGTTATATAGATCAAAAGGCCAATAAGAGAGTATAAAATAGCTAAAGCACCCTTTCTTTTTAAATCCTTACCAACTTTGGGACCAACCATTTCAACACGCATAATCTTTGCTGTCCCTTTGCCAAAATGATCTTCTAAGGCTTTTTTTATCTTTCCTGAAAGACCTTCTAAAGCAGAAACACTTTTCTCCATTCTAAGAAGAAACTCATTATTTTGTTTTGCCCCAAAACCTTGGATTATAGCATTTCCTAACCCTATATTAGCTAATGACTCCTTAATATCCTTAACATTAACAGGATGAGTAAACTTTACCTGCACGAGGGTGCCGCCGGCAAAATCTATCCCTAAATTTAATCCATGATGAAAGAAGATTGAGAAGATTCCGAACAAGATAAGCAGAGCAGAAAATATATAAGCATATCTTCTTCTTCCTACAAAGTTTATATTTATATCTGGCCGCACAAATTCCATGATCCTTTTTTCCCTTTCTTAAATGCTTAATTTTATTGCTCTTGTCTTAAGTGTAATTAGGTCAAAGATAAATCGAGATACAAATATAGCAGTATAAAGATTAGCAATTATACCAATACTTAAAGTTACAGCAAATCCCTTGATTGGGCCTGTCCCAAACTGAAATAGAACAGCAGCAGCAATAAGGGTTGTAATATTAGCATCCATGATCGTTAGAAAAGCACGTGAATAGCCCATATCAAGTGCTGCTATGGGCGTATTTCTCCCTCTTAATTCTTCTCTTACTCTTTCAAAGATCAATATATTAGCATCTACTGCCATACCAATAGTAAGAACAATGCCTGCAATACCTGGCAAAGTAAGAGTTGCCTCAAAGGCAGAAAGTGCTGCAAGGATAAATAAAATATTTAATATCAAAGCAATATCAGCAATAATCCCTGATAATTTATAATAGAAAATCATAAATAGTATTACCAGAATGCCACCAATAAGAACGCTTCTTACACCTTGCTGAACAGAAAGCTTTCCTAATGAAGGTCCAACTGTTCTTTCCTCAAGGATTTCAACAGGAGCAGGAAGAGCCCCTGCTCTAAGAACTATTGCTAAATCCCTTGCCTCTTTCATATCAAAACCACCTGTGATCTGAGCCTTTCCTCCTGAAATCCTCTCTCTTATTACAGGTGCTGAGTGAACATTATTATCAAGTATAATAGCAAGTCTTTTGCCAACATTAGCACCTGTGATCTGATCAAAGATCTTTGCCCCTCTTGAATTAAACTCCAGAGCTACATAAGGTTCTGCTGTTGTAGGATCTATCTTTACTGTAGCGGTTTTTAGCATATCCCCAGTTAACAGAGATTTCTTTTTAACCAAATAAGGGATTTTCTTTTCATATCCAGTTACAGGGTCAACTATTCTTTGGTAAAGGACTTCAGAGCCAGGGGGAATTTTTCCCTTAAGGGCTTCATCTAAAGAGTGGTCTTCATCTATTAGCTTAAACTCTAAAAGAGCTGTTTTGCCGATTAATTTTTTTGCCCGTTGCGGATCTTTAACCCCTGGCAACTGGATTAATATTCTATTTTTCCCTTGTGTACTGATATCTGGTTCACTAACCCCAAATTGGTCTATCCTATTTCTTATGGTCTCAAGTGCCTGATCTATGGAATATCTTTTGATCTCCTCAACTCTTTTAGGATCAAGAGTAATCTTTACTGCAGGTGATTTCCCTACCTTCTCAACAGGAGAGAGGATTAATTGATGATACTCTTTTTTTATAAGATCTTGAAATTTATCGTAGCTTTTCGCATTATAAAAAACAATATAAATGGTTTTTCCTTTTCTTTTCATCTCATCTATATAGATTCGTTCCTTTCTCATCCTGTGCATCAGGTCCTCAGATATATGATCGATCTCATTTTCAACAGCTTTATCAACCTTAACACCAAGGATCAAATGCATCCCACCTCTTAAGTCCAATCCTAAACGAACCTTTTTTGTTGTAAAGGTTTTTTGCCACCATTTAGGCAAATTATCTACAAAAGTTGGGATGACATAAAAGATCGCAACTACAAGTGTCACAATAATGATGAAAAAGCGAATTTTTAAACTCTTGATCATCTAAAGCTCCTATTATTATAATTACATTAAACTATTAACCATATCATTGATAAATTTTCATTTTTTTGCTGGTTGTTATAAATTTTAAGTTTAGCCTGATTTCTTCAGTTTAAAAATAAAGGAAAATTTTTTTGATTTGTGATTTATTCATAACCTATCATAGTTAAAAATGCAAGAAAAAATAATTTATTTAATTTATGCTTTATTTTTCAGCAAATTAAATTATTGATATAATTAATAATTTTATCTATTTATTAAATAACTGGCAAGATAACTCCACCTGCGGGGACAATATTGAGAGTATTCCCTTGACAAACTTTTAATCCTATCTCAAATGCTTTATCCAAATTATTAGCATAAATAAATCCCATTTTCTCAGCTTTTTGTTTTGGAATATCGTCAGATACAAGGATCATTTTAAACCTATCCTGAGTAGCTAAAGTTAAGCCAAGAGCCATATTAAAATCTATTGCACCATCTTCTAAGATCAATCTATTACTTTTAAAATAGTTTTTAACAGCTTTAAAGAGACTCTTACCATACTTTAAATGAAATTTACTAAAAGCATCAATAAAAGGATCTGGAAGATTAGAAGTACAATTAGCAACAAGGATAATGCAACCCTTCTCTTTTGTTATCATAGAAGCAGGGATGATTGGTTTTACGATTTGAGGTCCTTCAGAATAAGGGAAGGAAGTGATAACTGTAAGATCTGATTTTTTAAAAAATTTTTGAGAGATAATATCTTTGCTCATTTTTATTCCAGCAAGATGAGCATAAAGAGGATGGCCACAAACTATATCAGATACCTTATCATCTTGAGAAATAACAGTGTTAATAACAAAGTCTAACTTTGCGTCTTTTGCAATTGAAGTTACCCTTTCATAGAAAATATTACCATCAATTCTACCTAAAGCAGTGCCTTTATGGAAAGTATATTGAAGATGATGTTCTTTAATCGAATCAAAATCAGCAACTCCTGGGAAAAGGATTTTTGCTCCACCACCAAAACCATTCATTGGATGAGGTAAAATAGAACCTATACCAATCTTAAAGTCTGCTTCTGCTACCTGGCGGTTGATCTTTACAGTCCGAGATTCATTTAATTTTGAAACAGCAACCATATCAGCATCAAAACAGTTATGATTTTTAACACTATACTGACTTAGGAGTTTTTCTCCAAAAACGTTTTTAAATTCATTTTCTCTTAATTTCCTATGGGTTCCTAAAGCAATTATTATTGAAATATTCCCTTTGGGAGGATTAATCTTTTCTTCAATTTCCTCAAGTAAGGTTTCAAGTATAATTCTTTTTGGTGATGGACGAGTTAAATCTTCAACAAGTATAGCAATTTTATCAGAGGGGGAGAGCATATCTTGTAATTTAGGAGATTTAATAGGATTTTCAATAGCCCTTTTTAATAGTTGTTTAAGATCAGTCTCTTTTTTTCCTTCTTTAAAATCAGCAAAGGTGAGAATATTTATCTCAGAAGGAAGGTTAAGAAATCTTTTTTTGCCATTATAAATTATAAAAGGCTCTTTCATCTAAAAAAATATTAAAAATCTTCTGTTCTAATAATGTATGTTAAATTTAGTTTAAAACAAATTCAAACCATAAGATATTTTTTTCTGATATCCTCATTCTTTTTCAAGTCATTAATATCACCATGATAGACGATCTTTCCATCATCAATAATATAGCCTCTATCACCAAGTTTT
>JAFDIG010000194.1 GCA_019308145.1 Deltaproteobacteria bacterium
TAAATTTCTATATTCCTTCCATAAAATTCCAACAACTAACACAATTAAACCCAAAATAATCAATTCTAAAAAAGCCATACCTCCTCCAAACAGATCCGGAAGGGGAGGACCAGGAGCACAACCTGCTAAAGCTGAAATTGATACCTCTACTATTAAAATGCTCAAAATAAACTTTTTCATAAAAAATTACCTTTTCCCCTCATGCCTGACAAGTAAATAAAGATAAAAAATTAAATAGTTTCATCGCTTTACATTACCCTAAGTTTAGTTTCAATATAGCAATCAATTATTAAGAGGTACTTAAGAAAAAATTAAAAAAAGATTAATTTTTTGTTTCAAATTATTTAATATGAGATAAGCTTATACTGTAGATTGGAAGGATTAAATGTAGATAGATGGCAAATCAATTTAGGTTAAAGGTAAATTGAATTTGATAGTAGTTCCCTTACCCAACTGGCTTTTTGCTTCAACATAGCCACTGTGAGCTTCTACCATAGCCTTTACTAAAGAAAGTCCAAGGCCTGCGCCTTTGTTCCCCTTTCTATCAGAACTTTTTCCTTGATAAAATGGCTCAAATATATGAGGAATATCCTCAGGTGCAATACCTTCTCCATCATCTGATACCCATATTTCTACTTCGTCAGGAACAAGTCTCCACCCAAGGATAATATTACCCCCTTCTTCAGTATGCTGTACAGCATTGTAAATGAGATTGAATAGAATTTGGCTTAATATATTGGCATCGGCTTTCACATAAACAAAAGGACCTTTTTTCAATACAACATTTCGATCTAATGCCAGAAGTTTTGCCTGTTGAATAAAATCGTCGAAAAATTCATTGAGGTTTAGAAGCTTTTTCTGAATATTTGATGAACTGTCAAGCCTACTTAGACCAAGAAGTTGCTCACAAAGACGGATAAGACGAGTAACTTCTTGATACATTCCCCTAGACAATTTGGCAACAGCAGAGGGATCATCTTGAGAACCTCTAAGCAAAACTTCTAATGAACCTTGAAGAGCGGTAAGGGGCGTTCGTAATTCATGAGCCGCATTTGCGACAAAGCGTCGTTGCGACTCAAATATAGCTTCAATACGAGCGACCATGTTATTAAAAGCTCCTGCAAGCATACCAATCTCATCATGATAATATGAAAAGTTAACCCGTTGACTCAAATCACCCTTTGAAATATCTTGACATATATTTACCATTTTTCTCAGGTTTTTAAGGGCTGAGGATATCAAGATAAACCCTAATCCTCCTCCAGCCATCAAAGTAATAGCCGCTACTAATATCAGCATCATACCGTGTTTAAAAAGAATCTGGCTAATAGGAGACAAAGATGTGCTTATTTGTGCTACCCCAAGGATTTTCCTACTTACAGGAGTCGCTCTAAGGGGAATTAAAAGCACTAAGGTAGGCTCATTGTTTACAACAGTTTGGTAATTAACCTCATTTTCTCCTGCCAGCGCACGCGAATAGTAATATGAGTTAGGAGAAGGAGGTAGTGGCTCTTCTGGGAGCCGTTTACCTGTTGCCAATATTTTTCCATTCTTGTCCAGTATTATAGCCACTGTGTTACGAGAAGTAAGATCATATGCTAAGGGTTTGGCAATCTTTGCCAGGCTAAAAGATTCGGATACACTGGGAAGAACTTTGCCTTGATCGCTTTTAGAATATAGCCAGTGTTCTATTACTGGCTTTGCTTGAGCTCTAAGATGGTTGGCAGTATTATAAAAAAGCAAATGCCAGACATTCCAATAAGAATGTATGCCTACCACACAAATAGATAAAGTAAGTAACCCTACATACAGTAGACTTAAACGTGCACGCAAAGAGAATTTATTCCATATCTTAAGCATTAGCACTCCGGGTAAAAAGCATAACCCACTCCGTAGTGGGTACGTATAAGATGGGGAGGTCTATCACCTATCTTATCTCTAAGATGGCTCACATGTACATCAATAACATTGGTTTCACCAATATAGTTATAGCCCAGAACTCGGTTTATCAACGTTTCTCTAGTAAAAACACGGCGGGGGTGCTTCATAAATAGTTCAAGAAGTGAAAATTCTGTGGGTGTAAGATATATCAATTCACCTGCTTTGGTAACCTCACGTGTTTCTAAATCAAGAACTATATCGCCAGCATAGAGTTTTGTGTTTTCAACTTTTCGCCCACTTCTACGTAATTGAGCGCGAATCCTGGCAAGTAGCTCCTCAAAACTAAAAGGTTTTGTTATATAGTCGTCTGCACCTATATCAAGACCTTTCACACGATCTGAAACCTCTTTTTTAGCGGTGAGCATGATAATGGGAATAGAAAGGTTTCTATTACGAAATTTTTGGCAAAGTTCAAACCCATCAATATCTGGGAGCATAATATCAAGGATAATAAGGTCAAACTCCTTTTCTTTGATGTAATCAAGCGCGGTCTTCCCATCCTTTGCTATAACTACCTTATAACCTTCATAACTAAGACCGATTCTTAAAAAGTCGGCTATGGTAGATTCATCTTCTATAATTAATATATCCGCATTACCAGACATACCACACACACATTGTCCACCTGGTTAATTATTTGCTGGCCTGCTAAATTGTTTCTTTACATTCTGCCATAAATACTCGTCTACCGTGAATTTTAACTGAACAAAATACCTTTGGCCTGAATTTTAAGCTAAAATTGATCAGTATAAAGGACTCCTCTAATGTTGTAAAGTTTACAAACAAAAATGTTACTCAAGCGTTGCTCACAAATTGAAAACAATAACAACCGTTTAAAAATAAAATGGTGCAAGATCAAACCTAAAAGCAGATGTAAGTGGCAACTATATTTTAAATATGAGCTCAAACCAGCCCTTCTGAATTTACATTACCTCTCCGAGAAGAAATATTCATCTCTCGAAGTGTACTCACTTGAGCTTATTAATATTCAATATAAGAGCTTACAAGTATTATGTCAAATCCTCAAAAATATACCCCCCTTCTTTGACTTATTGCCATTTTAATGGTATATATAAAAATAATAAAGATATAAAATCTAACTAAAGCTAACCACTCATAGCTTATTGATTTGTCCTATTTCTTATTAAAATCATAAAATTTTTAGCCATTTATTTGGCTTTATAGAAAGGAAAGATAGAAAATGGCTCAACTGATACCGGTTAATATAGAAGAGGAGATGAAAAGCTCTTATCTGGATTATGCAATGAGCGTAATCATAGGAAGAGCTATCCCTGATGTTAGAGATGGTTTAAAACCAGTTCACCGTAGAATCTTATATGCTATGAAGGAGTTAGGTAACGACTGGAACAAACCTTATAAAAAATCCGCAAGGGTTGTTGGGGATGTAATAGGAAAATATCACCCTCATGGTGATACAGCAGTATATGAATCTATTGTAAGAATGGCTCAGGATTTCTCTACACGATATCCATTAATTGATGGGCAAGGTAATTTTGGATCAATAGATGGAGAACCCACCTGCTGCTATGAGATATACAGAAGTAAGACTTTCCCGCTTTGCTCATGAACTTTTAGCTGAA
This sequence comes from Deltaproteobacteria bacterium, assembly GCA_019308145.1. GTDB lineage: Bacteria > Desulfobacterota > JAFDIG01 > JAFDIG01 > JAFDIG01 > JAFDIG01. The sequence continues at coordinate 3,543 of JAFDIG010000194.1, forward strand.
CTCAATTATGATACAGTAGATTTTATCCCAAACTATGATGAATCAGATCAAGAACCAGTTGTTTTACCTGCAAGACTCCCTAATCTAATGGTAAACGGCTCCTCAGGGATAGCAGTTGGAATGGCGACAAACATTCCCCCTCATAATCTTACAGAGGTTATTGATGGTGTGATCGCTTTAATAGAAAATCCAGAGCTTAGTGTTGAAGAACTTATGCAAATTATTCCAGGCCCTGACTTTCCAACAGCAGGTTATATCTATGGAAGTGAAGGTATAAAGCAGGCATATAAAACAGGCAAAGGCATAATTCAATTAAGAGCAAGAGCATATATTGAGAAAGATGAAAAAAGAGGAAAAGAAAGCATTATAATTACAGAAATCCCTTATATGGTAAATAAGGCAAAGCTTATTGAAAAAATTGCTGAACTTGTTTCATCAAAAAAGCTCGAAGGTATAGCAGATTTAAGAGATGAATCAAATAAAGAAGGAATACGTATAGTAATTGAACTCAAAAAGAATGAAATTGCTCAGGCAATATTAAACTATCTTTATAAACATACACAAATGCAAATCTCCTTTGGGATAATCCTTTTAGCAATAGTGAACAACAGGCCTGTTATATTAAATCTAAAGGATATGCTCTTTCATTTTATACAGTTCCGTGAAGAAGTAATAACCAGAAAAAGCCGCTTTGAGTTAAAAAAGGCTGAAGAAAGAGCGCATATATTAGAAGGTTTTAAAAAGGCTCTTGATCATATAGATGAGATCATCTCCTTGATAAAAAAATCACCATCCCCTATGGAAGCCCGCAAGAGATTAAAAGATAGATTTTCTTTTTCTGATCAACAAGCCCAAGCAATTTTGGAATTAAGGCTTCAAAGGCTCACCGCTCTGGAGAGAGAAAAGATTATAGAGGAATATAAAAAACTTATCAAAGAGATTGCCCGTCTTAAGGAACTTTTATCTAATGAAAAATTACTCCATAATCTCATCATAGAAGAGTTGACTGAAATAAAGAATATGTTTGGAGATTCCCGCCGAACAGAAATTATATATGACACAAAAGAGATATCCATTGAAGATATGATCGCAAAAGAGGATATGGTTGTTACAATTTCACATAGAGGTTATGTGAAAAGGACTCCTGCATCACTGTATAGAAGTCAGAGAAGAGGTGGAAAGGGCAGGTTAGGTATGAATATTAGCGAAGATGATTTTGCTGAAAAGATCTTTGTAGCATCAACACATACACAAATACTTTTTTTCACTGAATCAGGCAAGGTATTTAAATTAAAGGTTCATGAGCTCCCACAAATAGGACCCGCATCAAGAGGTAAAGCAATCGTTAACCTTTTGAATCTACCGGCAAATGAGAAGATATCAGCAAAATTGCCTGTCGAAGAGTTTTTAAAAGATAGATATGTAATCATGGCAACAAAAAATGGGATAGTTAAAAAAACAGAGCTTTCCAAATTCAAAAATGTTAAACAAAATGGCGTTACCGCAATACAGATAAAAGAGGGTGATAAACTCATCTCTGCAAAACTTACAAATGGAGATGATTATATACTTGTCGCAAGTCAAAAAGGCTTATCAGTCCACTTTCATGAGCAAGAAGTAAGATCAATGGGAAGAAATGCTCAAGGGGTAATAGGTATAAGGCTTAAAAAAGGTGATCATCTTGTCTCCATGGAGATCACAAAGAAAGGTGCGACCGTACTTACTGTCACAGAGAATGGTTATGGTAAAAGAACAAGGGTAGATGAATACTCTGTTCATAGTAGAGGCACAAGAGGGATTATAACAATCAAAACAAACGAAAGAAATGGTGATGTTGTTGCTGTTAGGCAGCTTAATAATGGAGATGATATACTTATCATAACAGATAGGGGGAAATTACTAAGACTTAGGGCAGACGATATTCCGATTATCAGTAGGAATACCATGGGTGTTAAACTAATAGATCTTGAGCAAGAAGAAAAGGTGGTTGATGTTGCCACCTTTGTTGAGGAGAATAACAATTAAAGGAATTTCTGTAATAGGCGGAGGAAGCTGGGGCACAACACTTGCTCATCATTTAGCAACAAAAGGATTTAAAATAACCCTCTGGGTTAAAGAAGTAGAGGTTTGTACATCAATCAATACTAACCATGAAAACCCTCTTTATCTTCCTAATGCTACACTTTCAGAAAATATCATTGCTACAAACGATATAAAAGATGCAATAGAAAAAAAAGAATTGATCATCTGGGTTGTCCCAGCACAATTTTTTCGTTCTGTTTTAAAAAAAGCGCTCCCCTTTATAAAAAGTTCTCAAATACATCTATCTGCCACAAAAGGAATAGAAAACAGCTCCCTTTTTACTATGTCTAAGCTTTTAAAAAGCCTTCTTTTACCTGAATGCCATGCAAAAATAGGCGTTCTTTCTGGCCCAAGTTTTGCGAAAGAAGTTTACCAAAAAAGATTTACTGCTGTAACCCTTGCTTTTGAAGATACAAAAATTGCAAAAGAAATTCAGAAAATATTATCTACTCCATACTTTAGAGTTTATACCCATAAAGATTTGATTGGAATAGAAATTGGTGGGGCTTTAAAAAATGTAATAGCAATTGCCGTAGGTATTCAGGAGAAGATCTCCCCTGGTTTAAATACAAGAGCTGCCCTTATTACCAGAGGTTTAAACGAGATCTCACGTCTCGGGAAAGCGATGGGCGGAGATGCTTTAACTTTTTTAGGACTCGCAGGTTTAGGAGATCTTATTCTCACTTGTACTGGAACTCTTTCAAGAAACAGGCAAGTTGGTCTTTTACTTGGAGAAGGAAAAAAAATCGAAGATATACAAAAAGATATGAATATGGTGGCAGAAGGTATTGCTACTTCCCTTTCAGTACATAAACTTTCAAAAAAATATAATGTCCCTATGCCAATTTCTGAGGCTGTTTACCAGATAATCCATAAAAAGAAGGATATAGAACCTATCTTATCTAACCTCATAAAAAGAAAATTAAAAAGTGAGTTTCAATTTTAATAAAAAGAGAGGGAAATATGAAAATTAAGCTTGGATTTATAGGTTCATTTCCCATTCAAACTAAAATAGTAAAGGAGGTTGCCACCCTTTTTGAAGATGAAATAGAGTTGTTTATTGATTATGGTATACTCGAGGACGCCATTCCAAAGGCTAAGAGATTTGTATCAAAGGGCGCTGAAGTAATTGTGGCATTGGGTGGCACTGCTAAAATGTTAGAAAAAGAGATAGATATTCCTGTGATTAGCATAAAGATAGGTATACTTGATCTTATCAAGGCAATAGAGAATGCTAAAAAATTTGGTAACAACATTGGGCTTACAACTGAGGTACCTATAAATGGATTAGAAATCATAGAGAAATTGTATGATATAAAAATAAAACAGATAATATTTTCTAACAAAAACGATTTTATCTATGGTATTACCTCTGCAATTAATGAAGGCACAGAAGTAATTATTGGAAAAAGTAATATTACTTTAGAAACCGCAGCTGAATATAAAATCAAAGGGGTTCTTGTAACATTTAGCAGGGAAAGTCTAACTGAGACCATTGAAGAGGCAATAAAAACAGCAAAAATGAGAAGAAAAGAGAAAGAACAATATCTTCGTTTGCAAACTATCTTCAACAGCCTTACAGAGGGAATTATAGCAATAGATAGAGAAGGTAGAATAACCGATTTCAATCATGCAGCAGAAACCATTTTTAAAGTAAAGTCTCATGAGGTTTTTGGGAAAAAGAGCTCAAACAAATTTCCAAAACTTAAATTAACAGAGATCCTTGAAGGTAAAAGTGATAGCAAAAATGAGATAATAAATATTGGACATACACAAATCCTCTTTTCTGCCCTACCAGTGATTATGGGGAAAAATATTGTTGGAGCTGTAGCAACCTTAAGAAAGGCATCAGAGATACAAAAGATGGACAGCAAAATCAGAAAAAAGATGGTATCAAGAGGCTTTGCTGCCCATTATACAATTGACCATTTCAGCACAAAAAGTTCTGTAATGAAAAAAGTTATAGATACGGCAAAAAAATATGCACCAACTGATTTTAATATCCTTCTTATTGGGGAAAGTGGAACAGGGAAGGAGGTTCTTGCTCAAAGTATACATCAGTTAAGCAAACGCAAAAAAGCTCCTTTTGTGGCGATAAATTGCTCAGTAGTGCCTGAGAACCTTCTTGAGAGCGAGCTTTTTGGTTATGAAGAAGGTGCTTTTACAGGTGCAAAAAAAGGTGGAAAATTGGGTCTTTTTGAAATAGCTCATGGAGGAACAATCTTTTTAGATGAAATCGGAAGTATGCCAGCAAAACTTCAGGCAAAACTCTTAAGGGTATTACAGGAAAAAGAAGTAATGCGGTTAGGTGGCGAACGGATCGTCCCTGTTGATGTTAGAGTTATCGCTGCAACAAATCAGGATATTGCTGAAGCAGTAAAGGATGGGAGATTCAGAAAAGACCTCTATTATCGCCTAAATGTTTTAACAATAAATTTACCTACCTTAAGGGAAAGGAAAGAAGATATCCCAGAAATAATAGAGGTTATTATGCATGAACAGTGTAAAAA
>JAFDIG010000195.1 GCA_019308145.1 Deltaproteobacteria bacterium
TAAAAAAGGAATATCTTTAAATGATATCTCAAACTGGCTTGATAATGCAATAATAAAACTCACAAAAAAAAGTAATGCTTATGAGGCTTGGAGAACCCTTTTTACGGATCAGGATTTTATTGGCATTAAATTAAATTGTTTAGCAGGCAAAAGATTATCTTCTTCTCCTTTTCTTGTTTCAGCAATAGTAAAATCATTAAAAAAAGCAAATATAGATGAAAAAAGAGTTATTTTATGGGACAGAACAACAAGGGAACTTAAACGAGCTGGTTTTTCAATAAATTTAAAGAGTGATGGCCCAAGATGTTTTGGAACAGACATGGTTGGTTATGAGTTAAATCCAGAAATTTATGGTTCTATAGGCTCATGTTTTTCAAAAATTGTTACACGTCTTGCAACAGTCTTAATAAATGTTCCTGTGATAAAAGACCATGATATAGCTGGTGTCTCCTTAGGGATGAAAAACTTCTTTGGCGCTATTCATAACCCAAACAAATATCATGATAATGTTTGCAATCCATACATACCAGATTTAAGCGCATCGCCTCATATAAAGAGAAAACTTAGGTTAATCATTATGGACGGGACTTCTATTCAGTTTCATGGTGGGCCTGCATATAATAAAAAATGGAATAAAAGCTTTGGGAAAATTTTGGTATCCTTAGACCCTGTTGCTATTGATATGGTAGGATATCAATTAATTGAAGCAATCAGAAAAAAGGCTGGACTTCCTTCTTTATCTGAGGAGCATAGAGAACCTGTTTACATCAAAACTGCTGAGGAAAAAGGATTAGGTATTGCTAATCAAGCAAAGATTCGAAGGATTATTTTGTAATTATGGATTTTTCAAGAAGAGAATTTGTTAAATTATTTGCTTTTTTCCCTTCTATCTTAAGAAGCTTGACCTTATCTTTTAAGGATGATGATTCGTTAAAAGAGTCTATGTTTTATAAAAAACTCCCTGAAAAAAAGATAGAATGTCAAATATGTCCCAAAAAATGTAGAGTATCAGACCTTGAGAGAGGATATTGTGGAAACAAGGAAAACAGGGGAGGTAAATATTATTCACTTGTATATTCAAAACCATGTGCTATGCATGTGGATCCAATAGAAAAAAAACCTCTTTTTCATTATTTGCCTGGTTCAAGGGCATTATCAATAGCAACGGCAGGATGCAATATGGAGTGCAAATTTTGTCAAAATTGGGAGATCTCTCAATTCAGGCCTGAACAGGTAAGAAGCAGCTATCTACCTCCAAAAAAGATTGTGCAATTAGCCAAAGAAACAAAAAGCCTTACCATTGCTTATACATATACTGAACCAGTAGTCTTTTATACATATATGTATGACACAGCAAAAATGGCCAGAGCAAAAGGTATTGGTTCTGTTATGATTAGTAATGGCTATATAAATGAAGAGCCAATGAAAAAACTATGTGAGATATTAACAGGGGTAAAGATCGATCTAAAAGCCTTTACAGAAAATTTTTATAAGAAAATATGCTCCGGAGAACTAAAACCTGTTCTTAATACCTTAAAACTTTTGAGATCTTTAAACATATGGTATGAAATAGTAGTTTTAATCATACCTACGCTTAATGATTCAATCACAGAGATAAAAAATATGTCATCCTGGATAATAGACGAGCTTGGAGATATGGTCCCTGTCCATTTTACCAGGTTTTATCCCACATATAAGATAAAGAATCTTCCTCCTACTCCAGTTTCAACTCTTGAGGAGATAAGAAACACTGCACTTTCAAAGGGGTTAAAATTTGTTTATATAGGCAATGTGCCAGGGCATGAAGCAGAAAATACATATTGTCCATCATGTGGAAAAATTCTTATACAAAGAGTAGGATTTATGATTATAAAGAATCTTATAAAAGAAGGAAAGTGCCCTTATTGTAATAAGGTCATCCCTGGTGTCTGGTCAAACCCTCTATAATCCATAAGAAAATTGCAAAAATATTTAAAGCAATTATAAATATTGTTACATTAAAGATCCCAAGGATAGGAAGAAGAAGTGCACCAGTAATTCCAGCTCCAATAGATGCGCCTAAATGGTCAGCTGCATCTATTATGCCTGCTGTTATCCCTGGAGATATGCCTATTTTAAGAAAATTCCTGATAGCCATAGGAAATCCTGTACCTGTAAGAAATCCTATTCCCAAAACAAGTATATCAAATACAATCTCCCCTGTTGATGAGGATATTTTGGAAAGTTTTAAAAAAGTAAAATACATTAATAACGTAAAAATAGCAAAAGCAAGATTGTTTATTGATAGCCAAATAAAAGAAGAAAATCGATTCTTGAACTTTATTATAAAAAAAGCCCCTATCCCCATTCCTAACATAAATAAAGCCACTATCATCCCTATTCTTTGGTATAGGTAGCCATAAAGGTTTTGGTAAGCAAAGATAAGTAAAAGTTCAATTGATATACCAGAGAAACCAAGAATAAAAATAGAATAGATCGAATTAATTTTTTTATTAGAGAATTTCTTTGGAAATATTATTGCAAGAATTAAGAATATAAAAAGAGGGAACAAAAGGTAGTATAATTTTATTTTTTTTAAAGATTCTAAGAAAAAGCTTCCACCTTTTCCTCCTGTTATCATACTCCATACAACCAAGTTATAGAAATATGTAATAGGATTTTTATCTCTATTAAGTGCTACTTTTTTAGTTGCTGAAAGCTTTTTTTGAACAAATTTTACCCGTTCTGGTTCTAAAAGGAGATAGAACTGATAAGGATTGAAATATGGGGAGACAACCCCTCTTAAATTGAATCTATTTATCAGCACCTTAATATCTGATGTAATTATCCCTTTTTTAGAACAAGCAAATATGTGGTTTTCTTGCCCTGGCGTTACAACTACATATGGGAAAACAGCATGGATTGATTGATAGACTGAGCTTAAATAATCAATAACAGCACCAGCTAAATAGTTTGGGGATGAACTTACCCTTGTTGTTATTACTCCACCTTTGTTTAGAATCCTTTTTATCTCTTGATAAAACTCTACTGTATAGTATCTATTTATAAGAGCAGTAGAAGGATCTGGAAGATTCAATATTACTATGTCATATCTTTTTTTTGTTCTTTTTACAAAATATCGTCCATCCATAAGATGGATTGAAAATCGTTTATCATGCAAAGATTTCTTACTTTCTTTTGGAAGATAAGGTATTATCGAAGAAATAAGGCGAGAATCAAGTGCAACAAGGTCAAGATGTGAAATAGGATATTTCAAGATTTCACTTACCATTCCTTCAAGTCCTTCACCAATGATTAATATATCTTTAGGGTTGGGATGTTCAGACATGATTAAATGAGCAATAGGAGCATATAAAACAAAATTAGGGAAAGAAGATATATATGTCCCATTTCCATAAAGAGAGTATTGTTCTTTTTGTTTTGCAATAACAATATTTTGATATATTGAATCAATGGAGAGAACCAAAGGAATAGGGCCTGCTAATCCTTTCCATCGTTTCTCTATACTTTTTTGTTCAAATAAATGAGGAAGAGGTGAAAAAATAATAACAAGAGCAGAGAGAAAGAGGAATAAGTTGAGAAAAAAGAATTTTTTCCCAATATTAAAGAAAAAAAAGAGTAAAATTCCAGACATAAGAAGAAGCAAAATAAAAGAGATTTTATAAGGAGAAAAACGAGGGATAAGGTAAAAGGTTATCAATATTCCACCAACAAGGCTACCAAAAGCCTCTAATATATATACCCATCCTATCTCTTCAGTTCTGCTTTTTTCTCCCCTTATGGATAAAGAAGCAAAAGGGAAAGCTGCACCTATAAAGAAACTAAAAGGGAGCATAAATATCCCACATACTAATATCATTTTATAAAGTGGGAAAGGAAGCCCTGGCTGAATATGAAATATATCTCGAGCAGATCTAATCAAAAAAAGTAATAATATAAATAAAATAGGTAGTATCAATAAAATGATAGAAAAAAGCCTAAACCTTTCTTTTATCCTTTTAGCAATCTTTCCACTTATTATTGCACCAGCAAAAACACCTAAAAGCCAAGCAAAAAGGATAATGCCAATAGATAATTCGCCTCCGAGAAATATTACAAGGAACTCCCTTATAAAAAGCACTTGTGCCCAGGTTGCTCCTATACCCAGAAGCAAAAAACTAAGATAAAGCAAAATATCTTTTTTATTATTTAAAAAGGAGAGCTTCAAGATTTTATTTTATTAAAAAATATTAACAAAATATTATTTTCTTTTTTTTTCCTTAGGATAAATTTACCTTTTTTTAACCTTAATGACAAATATCCCATTTTTTTCCCCATTATAAACGGTTTTATACAGTCCATGAATTTAGAGAGATAGATCTTTAGTTCATCTTTATTAGAAAATCTCAACGCTATTTTAATCTTATTATTACTGTAAATAGCTGCACCTTCAATAAACCCTTCCTTAGGGAAAAGATAAGCCACTTCTGGCAAGCTATTTCGAAACCCTAATGGCCCTAAGAAATATCTTTCAGAACTATTTATTCCCTTTTTTTGGTCAATATATTTAAAAACAATGGGTCTTTTCCATTTCTTAGTATAGATCTTCTTTGCTTCTTTGGATGCGATCTCATAAAGAAATTTCATATCATCTTTATTGCCTTCTATAAGGATTGCTTGAAAACAGAAGCAACCCTTAAAAAACCTGACCTCATTTTCTCGTATGCAACCAATCTCTCCACTAGGAATTTTCTCGCATTTTCCCCCTTTTTTAATAGAAAATATACCAAAA
>JAFDIG010000196.1 GCA_019308145.1 Deltaproteobacteria bacterium
TATTGTTAACAGGCAAGATGCTTGTTCCACCCTTGGGGATTGATGATGCCTGTTCCACCGAGGTCAAGGTTATTATCATTCATTGTTTTCAAATGGTAAACCATCCCTTTTTCCCTCATCATTATCAGCTATTCCAAGATTTTTGCATCATCATTACCCAGTAACACAAGCATCTTGCTTGTGGTTCCCTATTAAAAATTTATATTTATTTTTAGAAAAAATTATGATTTAATTATAAAGATTCTTTAGGAGGGAAGGATTGGAAATCAAAAAAGGTCAGATAATAAAAGGTCCAAAATGGCCAGAACCTGTTGAGGTTAAGTCGATTGAACCATTTGGGGATCTTATAAATCTCATTGTTGTAACAAGTGGTGGCCAATATAGTAATCAACTACTCACCAAAGATGATTTAAAAGATATCACCATACTCACTCAAGATAGACTATTTCTCTCTCCTTCATGGAAGGTCTTTTTAGCCCTTGAAGGTATAAGATTTAGGTTCGCATCAGAATATGATCCGCTTTTAGCAATGAATATATCAAAAGTTGATCCTTTACCTCATCAGATAGAAGCAGTTTATGGATATGTGCTAAAGCAGCCAAATATTCGTTTTCTTATAGCAGATGATCCAGGAGCAGGGAAAACAATTATGGCAGGCTTGATCCTAAAGGAGTTAAAACTCAGAAATCTCGTAAAGAGGCTCTTAATAGTAGTTCCAGGACACTTAAAGGATCAGTGGAGAAGAGAGTTAAAGGAACGGTTTAATGAGAAATGCATTATGATAGATAGATCTATAATGAGTGCCAGTTATGGAGAAAATGTTTGGGATAGAGAAAATCAGATTATTACATCTATTGATTTTCTAAAACAAGAAGATATTATCCCTTCCTTATCATCAACACATTTTGACCTAATTATTGTAGATGAAGCTCATAAAATGAGCGCATATCAATATGGAGATAAGACAAGTAAAACAAAAAGATATAGGCTTGGAGAGATACTATCTCAGGTTACAGAACATATGCTTTTTTTAACCGCAACACCTCATAAAGGAGATCCAGAAAATTTTAGGCTCTTTTTAGATCTTTTAAAGCCTGGCTTTTTTGCAACAAGCGAAATGGTTTTAGATTCAATAAAAAATAAAGAAAACCCTTTATTTATAAGACGTGTCAAAGAGGACTTAAAGGATTTTGAAGGAAAACCACTCTTTCTCCCAAGAAATGTAACCACAATAAAATTTGATTTTGGAACTGATTCGCCTAATGAGAAGAATCTATATAATAATCTCTCAAGGTATGTTAATAGCCAATACAACAGGGCTATTCAAAAGGATAAAAAAAGAAATGTTGCTTTTGCTTTAATAATTTTGCAACGTCGGTTTGCCTCAAGCACATATGCATTATTGAGGTCTCTTGAGAGGAGAAAGAACAGGTTAACAAAACTATTAAATGAGGTAAATAAACCTTTTAATTCATATAAAGAGAAGGGTTTTGATTTTGAAGAAATAGAAGATTTAACAGAAGAGGAGAGATGGGAAAAGGAAAGTTTATTTGAAACCATAAGTGTTGCTGAAAATTTAGAGGAATTGAAAAAAGAGATAACAACCCTTGATGGGCTTATAAATGATGCAAGAGAGATCATAAGAAATGAAGAAGAAATAAAGATCGAAAGATTAAAGGAAGCAATTTTGGAGTTGAATAAAGAATTTCCAAATGAAAAGATCATTATATTTACTGAGGCAAAGGATACCCTATATTATCTTGAAAACAAGATCAAAAGTTGGGGATATAATGTAAATACTATTCATGGTGGGATGAGTCTTGAGGAGAGGATCAAACAAGAGTCGGTTTTTAAAAACCAAACTCAAATATTGGTTGCTACTGAAGCAGCAGGGGAAGGTATAAATCTACAATTTTGCCACTTGATGATAAACTATGATATCCCATGGAATCCAAATAGGCTTGAACAACGTATGGGCAGAATCCATAGATATGGTCAAACAAAAGAGGTATTTATATTTAATTTTGTCGCAATTGATACAAGAGAAGGAAAGATATTAAACAGGTTATTTGAAAAATTGGAAGAGATAAAAAATGCCCTTGGAAGTGAAAAGGTTTTTGATGTTTTAGGTGAGCTGTTTGAAGGGAAAAATCTAACACAGCTAATGATTGAAGCAGCAGCAAATGCAAGGGATATCAATGATATTTTAAATGAAATCGATATAGTAGTTGATCAAGAATATATAAACAAGGTTAAAGACCATTTAGGGGAAAGCCTTGCTACTCGATATATAGATTACACCAGAATAAAGGAGATATCTAAAAAAGCAAAAGAATATAGACTTATTCCAGAATATACAGAGAATTTTTTTAAAAAGGCTTTTGTAAAAGCAGATGGAAAGATTAAACAAAGAAAGGATAATTTTTTAGAGATATCATTTATACCTTTTGATATAAGGCGGATAGCAGATGATGATAATTTTAAAAGAAAATATGGAACTTTGCTTAAAAGCTATCCAAAGATAACCTTTGATAAAGAGGTTGCTTTTAATAACCCTGATGCTGAATTTATCTCCTTTGGTCATCCTCTCTTTGAGGTGGTTCTTCTTTGGGTAGAAAAAAGTTTCAAAGAGAGCTTGATAAAAGGTAGCACATTTTTAGATCCAGATGGAAGACTAAATGGTTATATCATCTTTTTTGAAGGTGAGATAAAAGATGGTAAAGGTTTAATTGCTGGCAGAAGGCTTTTTGCCTTCTATATTGAAGATGACAAGATAAGTCATATCTCTCCAACTATATTATGGGATTTAGAAGAGGTTGAAGCGCCTAAAGGAGAGTCAATCAATATAGAAGAGTTAAGAAGCAAAGTAACCAACTCTGCTATAGAGTCCCTAAATAAGTATATGAAAATTTTACAAAAAGAACGGGCTAAAGAAGCTGAGATCAAAAGAAAGTATGGTATTGCCTCCTTAGAATATCTTATAAGAAAATTGGATTTTGATTTGATCGCTTTGGATGATAGAAAGTCAAAAGGAGATAATGTTGATATCGTTATTAGAAGAAAAGAGGAAAGGAAACGCAGTTATGAAAAGGCTTTATTAGAGCTAAGGAGATCGATAGAGCAGGAAAGAGAACTGACCTTAAGCGTGCCAAAATATTTAGCTATCATAAAGGTGATTCCAGATAGATCAAAAATAGGTATGAAAAGTGACGAGCAGATAGAAAAGATAGGAATGGAAATCGCGATGAAGTATGAGAGAATGAAAGATAGGATCCCAGAGGATGTATCAAAGGAGAGTTTAGGTTTTGATATCAGATCAACAGATAAAAAGGGAAATATCCGCTATATAGAGGTTAAAGCAAGGGCAGAAATAGGAGAAGTTGCTTTAACAAAGAATGAATGGTTCAAGGCACAACGTTTTAAGGATGATTACTACCTCTATGTGGTGATGAATGCAATTAGCAAACCAAAATTATATATCATTAGAAATCCTGCTAAAAGGCTTAAACCTCAAGAAAGGATTGAAGTGGTTAGGTTTATCATAACCCCAGAGATGTTAAATGGTGTAGTAACAAGATAACAAGAGACAGGAATTTCAACATTTTTTAGAGGCAAAACCTGTAGGATAGTTTAATATTATCAATAACTAATAGCACAGGAATTTCTGCATTAATAATCGGTAGGGTGGGGTTTTATACCCCACCAAACAGAAATGATCCTCTATGTATTGTTAATAACTAATAACAGAGAAGTTCCTGTATTAATAATCGGTAGCATAGGCATCCCTGCCTGTGATCCTTTAATTAACAGGCAAGATGCTGTGCTACCCATGAGGGAATGGCTAACAGGTAAAATGCTACCAAGGCTGGAAAGGAGAGAAAAGTGGCTAATAACTTTAGAAGATTTATTGAAGATTCCTTACCTGTTAAAGAGGTAGGAAAACAAGGGGCAAAGGAGAAGAATATACGTCATGGCCATATCTCAACCCTTCATATTTGGTGGGCAAGAAGACCTCTTGCCACATCAAGAGCAACTATCTATGCCTCCCTTATCCCATCACCTAAAAAGGATGATATAGATGAATGGAATAGGATAAGAAACTTTATTATTGAACTTTCAAAATGGGAAAATTCCTTAAATAAAGAGATAATAAAAAAAGCAAGAGATGATATATTAAAGGCATATGGTGGCATATCCCCAAAGATCCTTGACCCATTTGCAGGAGGTGGCTCTATCCCTCTTGAGGCTTTAAGGCTTGGATGTGAGGTATATGCTTCTGATTACAACCCTGTTGCAACATTGATACTAAAATGCACCCTTGAGTATCCACAAAAATATGGAAATAAAAGAGGGATTAAATCAGATCAATTAAAGAAAGTAGCTAATAGCCCTACTCTTTTCAAAGAAGTTGATGATGAAAGTAAAAATAACAACCCTCTTTTAAGGGATGTTATAAGATGGGGGAAATGGGTTTTAGATGAGGCAAAAAAGGAGTTAGCAAGATTTTACCCAAATGATCCTGATGGTTCTATCCCTGTGGGATATATATGGGCAAGAACAATTCCGTGCCAAAACCCAAGTTGTGGCGCTGATATTCCTCTTATGAGACAGTTTTGGCTTTCTAAAAAGAAAAACAAAAAGGTTTCTCTATTTCCTTATGTACAGGGAAAGGAGGTGAAATTTAAGATTGTAGGGGATGGCTATGAACCAATGCCATTTAATTTTGATCCTGAAAAAGGAACAGTAAGAAGGGCTATTGCAACCTGTCC
>JAFDIG010000197.1 GCA_019308145.1 Deltaproteobacteria bacterium
TGCCATGATAAAAGCAGCTGCAAAGATGGGATATATAGATGGTGAAGCAGTTATGTTTGAAACCCTTCTTGCTATCAAAAGAGCAGGAGCAGATATGATCCTCACATATTTTGCAAAAGAGGCGGCTAAAAAAATAAGATGAAAATCCCTCCCTTAAGGATGATCGCCTGGGAACTAACAAGGCGATGCAATCTTTCCTGTATACATTGTAGAGCATTGGCAGCAGATGAAATAGATCCTAATGAATTAACCCATGAAGAAGCAATAGAGCTTTTAAATAAGATTAAAGATTTTGCTTCTCCTGTAATCATCCTTACAGGGGGAGAGCCAATGATGCGTGAAGATATATATGAAATAGCTGAATATGGAACATCTTTAGGCTTTAGGATGGTCATGGACACCTGAATCAGTAAAAAAAATGAAAAAAGCTGGTATAAAAAGGGTCTCTATTAGCATTGATGGACCAGATAGCAATAGCCATGATAAATTCAGAGGGGTAAAAGGTGCTTTTGATGCTGCTATGCGTGGAATCAGTTACTTAAAAGAGGGTGGGCTTCCTTTTCAAATAAATACTACTATAACCAAATTTAACATAGATCAGATTGATAAAATCTTAGCATTAGCAATTTCATTAGGGGCGGTAGCACACCACATTTTTTTACTCGTTCCTACTGGCAGGGGGATGGAGATAAAAGATCAATCAATCTCTGCTCAACAATATGAAGAAACTCTCCTTTGGTTTTACAAACAGAGACAAAGATATCCTATAGATTTTAAAGCTACCTGTGCCCCACATTACCAAAGGATTATAAGACAATATGGCAAAGGGTCATCTACTAAAACAGGTGGAGAACTTGCAAGGGAAACAAGGGGATGCTTGGCTGGTATAGGATTTTGCTTTGTTTCAAGCACTGGGGTTGTCCAACCTTGTGGATACCTTGAAATAAATTGTGGTAACATAAGAGAAAAACCCCTTGAAGAGATATGGAGAGATTCTTCTGTTTTTAATGATCTCAGAGATTATGATAAATTAAAAGGCAAATGTGGTATCTGTGAATACCGAAAGGTATGTGGAGGATGTAGAGCAAGGGCTTATACCATGCTTGGTGATTATCTTGCCGAAGAGCCATTTTGTACTTACCAACCTTATGCTTTAAATTCTTAAAAAATTTTTTTAAACCTTTTTTTCTTTTCACTGTCTAATAAGGCAAAACAAAGAGGTAATTAATGGATGAAGATATACAACTTATTGAGTGCTATCTTTCAGGTGATGACTCTGCTATGGCAAAATTAATAGATAAATATCAAAAAGAGGTTTATTTCTTTGTCTATCGCTTTTTAGGAGACAAAGAAGATGCAAAAGATGTAACGCAAACAATTTTTATAAAGCTTTTTAGAAAAATAGAACAATTTAAAAGAAAATCAAGCTTTAAAACCTGGCTATTTAGTATTGCTGTAAATAGTTGCAAAAATTTTAAAAAACATAAGTATATCTCTATTTCCTCTGAAGATATGAGCAGAATACCTGATTCAAAAGATATTCAGACAGAAGTTATCAAAAAAGAACAAAAAGAGATGATAAAAAGAGGACTTCTATCTTTACCTAAAAAGCAGAGAATAACCTTGATTTTAAGGATTTTTCATGAACTTCCATATAAAGATATATCAAAGATTATGAGATGCTCTGAATCAACTGCTAAATCCAATTTTTTCTTTGGGATAGAAAGGCTCAAAGAGATAATAGGAGAAAAGTATGAATTGTAAAACAACAAGAAAGCTTTTAGCTGATTATATAATAGGAGATGTTACTCCTTTAGAAAAAGCTCAAATTGATGAGCATCTTAAAAGATGTTTATCATGTAAAAAGAAGGCTAAAGAGATTTCATCACTATTTAAAATGATCTCATCTTATACGGTTGAAGAGATAGAATCAGGGGTTTTTCTTGAGATTAAAAATAATATTATAAAAGAACTTCAAAGAAAAAGAAGATTTTATCTAAAAATCTGGGATTGGCTATGGTTAAAACCTATACGTCCAGCTTTTGTAAGCCTTATAATTCTAACTCTTTTATTCTTCCTTGCTTATCCTTCTATTGTGAACCATTTTTCTAATACCAATAACTACTCCATTATAATATCTTCCTATATCGATGTTGATTCAGATGAAATACAGGATTTAGATAAAGAAGATATAGACGATATCTTAGCAGTTATCCTTCCATCCTATGAAGATATTGCTACATTTTTACCTTTAGATAATGATTTATCTGACCTAAATGATAGCGATATTGATATTATATATCATGCACTGCTTTACCAGGATCAGCCTACTGTGGAGCATAGTACTATGCTTTAAAAAAACAAAACTTTAACGTAAAAAATTTTTAAAAAGGAGGAAACAATGAAAAAGAAATTTACGACTATCGTTGTTATTTTTGCCATCGCTTTTCTTTTTGGTATCGGGAACATAATCCTTGCTCAAACAGAACCTTTACCACCAGCCGGGGAAAAAGGTATTGCGCCACCACCCAGACCATACAGACAGGCTCCTTTTCGTAAATTCAAGAGATCAAAAGAGAGGATAAGTAAAAAAATTGAATTAATTAAGATGTGGAGACTTATAGATGAGCTGAACTTAGATGAAGAGACTGCTGTCAAACTATTTCCTAAATTAAAAGATATTGAAAAAAAGAGACAAGAGCTTGAGCAAAAAAAGAGGAAGATCCTTTTCTCGATCCGAAGAGAGTTAAGGGAGAAAAATCCTAATCCCCAAAAACTTTCAACTCTAATCACTGAATTTAGAAAGAACAGAATGGAGTTAGCAAATTTTCTTAATAGATCTGTTGATAAGCTTGATGGTATATTAACAGTAGAACAACAAGCAAAATATATTCTATTCATACAAGAGTTTCCAAGAGAGATTAAACGGATTCTTCAAGAGGCAAGAAGAGGTGAAAGAACTTATAGGCGTCGTTTTTTGCCTCCTGAGAGAAGGAGAGAACGCCCATGAGAGTTAAATGGTTAAAAAAATTATTAATGCTTAGTTTGATTATCTTCTTTCTAACAGGATGTGTTGTTGTAGCCCGTGCACCCAGAGGACGAGTAGTAGTTAGAGGAGGTGTAGTAGCTCCACCCCCACCACCTCCTCCAGTGGTAAGAGGTAGGGTAGTAGTTCCACCACCACCCCCTCCTGCTGTTATTGATATATACCCTTAATGGGTCTTAAAAAAGGACAGCACAACTCATAGAAGATTAAAAAAGAGTTTTTAGTAACCATATATTAATCGGTTGCCAAGCTCGGAGGGCAAGCCTGCATCTATAATCTTCTGGCGGCTTTTAAGATAATCATATTTGATTCTGTATAAACGGAAAATATTTTCATCTGTATCAAAGATAGCACAGCTTGCCCTATTATCCCCATCTCTGGGTTGCCCTACACTCCCCACATTAAAAATATACTTTGCTTTTTCCTCTATTTTTACCTCATAAGGATAATCCCTAATAAGTACCGGAGGTTTTTCTTCTGGTTTATAAATAAAAAGAGCTGGAATATGAGAATGCCCCAAAAAGGATATAGGATATTCTTTTGGCATAACAGAGATATGTTGCAAAGCATTTTCAGCAAAAAATATATAATTAAAATCTTGGGGATTAAAAAGAGAGCCATGAGAAAAGATAAAAGGATACAATAAAATAGTATAACCTAAACCTTCTAACCATTCTAAAAGCTCTTTTTCAATAACCTTTTTTGTCCATTCTATCGATTGCTGAGCAGCTAAATTAAATTCAAATGTATCAAACCTTCTTCTTACTGCATCATCATGATTGCCTAAAACCACAAAATTTGCTATTTTTTTAACCAACCGAATGGCTTCATTTGGATTAGCACCATAACCTATGGTATCTCCTAAACAGATATATTGATCGATATTTTCTTTCTCATAAAACTCTAAAACAGCTTCTAATGCCTCCACATTTCCATGCACATCTGAAAATATACCATATCTCATTAAATCAGCTCCAAATATTTATAAAATAAATGCAAAATCATTTATACAAAAATATCAAGGAAAAACAAACTCTTTTTTTATAACAGTAGAAAAATTTTGATCCTTTTTATATATAATAATCTCTTTTAAAAATTTAATAAAATCTATTTTTATTTTTATTAAATAAACTCCCATATTTGACGGAACCGATCATTGCGTTGACTGCTCTTTCTAATTGAGGATAAACAGGAATGCCAACTGATTCTAAAACTTCTTTTTCTTTTTTACCTACCATTTTGACCTTTTCCCTAAAGACAAAGATAGGCTTTTTTAATTTTTTAGCAATTGATGCAACCTTTACCAACCCTTCTGCCATTGTTGAATCAAAAAAAGATGATACAGCACCAATTATAATAGAGTCAACTTCCTCATCTTCTATAATCTTTTTTACTATTAAGTAAAGTTTATGAGAATCTGAGATAGACCATGAAATATCTAATGGATTATTTAAGTTTGAAAACATAATAATTTTGCTTATTTCATTAATTGTATGAGAAGAAAACTTTGCCAAAGGGAGGCCAGCATTTAGCCAGCTATCTGCCATAACAATACCTCCACCTGCTTGAGCAGTTAAGATGGCTAATCTATTTCCTTGAGCTGGGGGTTGCATCATTAATCCTTTTGCAATATCTATTACATCTATCAATGAATAAGCTTCAATAATACCAAACTGGCGAAAAGCTGCACTATATATCTTATAATCCCCTGCCATTGCACCAGTATGTGATAAAGCAGAAGAATTCATCTTTTTGTTCTTAGCAGCTTTAAAGATAATAATTGGCTTTTTTAAATTTATCCTACCAGCATTTTCTAAAAATAAGCGAGGATTATTTATACCTTCTATATATAAGCCAATAGTTTTCGTTGCGTGATCTTTTTCTAAAAAGTTAAGGATATCTTCAAAACCTATATTTAGCTGATTTCCTAAGCTAACCAATTTGCTAATCCCTATATCTTCCAAAATTGCCAGATGAGAT
>JAFDIG010000198.1 GCA_019308145.1 Deltaproteobacteria bacterium
AGGGTATCACTTTATATAAAGAAGGGAGAGGTTGTAACCTTAATTGGCCCTAATGGTGCTGGCAAAACTACACTTTTACATCTTATCTCTGGTATTATAGAGCCAAAAAAAGGGAAGATCTTTTTTGAAGGTGAAGATATTACAGGGATGAGTATATCAAAAATTGTGAAAAAAGGTATTATACAGGTACCAGAGGGAAGGAGAATTTTCCCTGATCAAACAGTATTAGATAATCTTATTTTAGGAGGATATATCAGAAGAAAAGAGAAGAAAAAGATTTTTAGAGATTTAGAGACGATGTATGAACTTTTTCCGATTCTCAAAGAGAGAAAAAATCAAAAGGCAGGCAGCCTTTCAGGCGGGGAACAACAGATGTTATCTATTGCAAGAGCTTTGCTTGCAAAGCCTAAACTCCTTATGCTGGACGAACCTTCCATGGGCCTTGCTCAAAATATGATCTATTCTATTTACGAGAAATTAAAAGAATTAAATAGGCAAGGGCTTACGATTTTTTTGGTGGAACAAAATTTAAAACTTTCCCTTTCTATTGCTCATCGTGGATATCTTATAAAAAATGGCTGGATAGTAACTGAAGGAGAAGCTAATAAATTAATAGATGATGAGGTTGTTAAAGCCCAATACCTTGGTCATTTATGAGGAACTTTTTATTTTAGCAATCGTATCTTTTATTTCGTTAAACCTTTCATTAAATCCATCTGCTCTTGCACTATATATAAAAACAAACAATTCCTTTTTAGTAAATAAAAAGAAAACAAAAGATTTCATTTTTCTCTTTAATTTTCTTCCTATCTGTTTTTTATATAAAACCATACAAGCTTTGCTTTTATATATCGATGGTTTTATATCTATATCATATAAGGATGCTTTTGCATCTCTTTTTCCCAAGATGTAAATAGCAAGCTTTTTAAAATCTACATTATTTATATCATATATAATTTTCCCTTTTATCTTTATTTTTTTATTTTTTATTTTATAAATAAAATAAGTAAATGTAGCTTTATTTTCTCCATTCATAATAGGTGCATAGATCTGATATCCTTCATCTGATAAAATCCTTTTTTTATATGAACTCCAGCCTTTGGGAACATAAATATAAAGTCCATTTTCTCCTAAAAAAAGTTTTCCATTTGATTCTTTTTTTGTTGGCACAAGTTCAACACCTTTGCCAGGCACCTTTTTAGGTTCTAATGATATTCTATAATCTTTATTGTTTTTTTCTGTAATAAAAAATTTCCTTTTTATAGGATAAAAATTTTTTATTTTTTTAAGATCTATCTGCCAGGGTAAGAAAAGATAGATTAAAGTAGTAGCCACGAAAAAGAGAACCAAATAAAAGACGACCATTAAATAGAATGGGCCAATTCCACCTTCAAAGAGGTTTTTTACCTTTTTTTTCGAAAGATAGTAGAAAAAATATAACATAAAAGAGAAAATAAAGATATTAGTTCCAAAAATATAAAACCATTTTAGCTCTTCTGTTTTTACTCCCATGAACAATGATGCAAAAGAGGCTAAAAGAGAAAATGAGGCAGTTAAGATAAAGCCAAATTGGAAGAAGATCCTTGCCCATTCTTTAAATTTCCATAAAAAAATAGATGCAATAACCGCTGGCAGATTAAGAGTAATAAAAGAAAGGATAAAAAAGATGATAGATATTATCTTCACACCTCTGTTTTTAATTCTCATCCTTAAAAGAGGGGGGAGAGGAGGTGCATAATATCTTTTTCTCCAATCTTCTTGTAATTTGAAAGAAGACTTTTTTTTGTTGTCGGAACTTTTCTTTTCTTTTTTTATTGGGCGAAAACCATGATCTGCTATTTCTATATTTACAACACCTCCTACTTCTTCAATTAACTCTTTTATTTTTTTGGCTTTATTCAACGAAAAAGATCTCCCGAGGGAGATAGGAAGATAAGAGATAAGCCATTTAGCTTCTTCGTTTTTCCATTTAAAAAGGGAGGAAAGTCTTTTTACTACCTTTTTTTCATCTCTTTTTTCTTTTATACCATATAATATAATCCTATATTCCTTCTCTTTTTTCATAGATAGATAAGATAAATTAAATAATTATTTTACGCTAAAAAAATGGGTTAATTACTTAATTTTATTATCATTTTTGCCAAAAAATTGTTTTTGAGTTAACGATTTTAAGCTTTCACAGTTATTACAAAAGGGGAGAGGATTTGCCTCTCCCGAAATGAATCCATCCACCCCGTTTCTATGGATTGATAAGAGAGGATGGAGAAAGGGTTCATAAGGGAAAAAGCAATATCCCCCTAATGTTTTTATTGGCTAATTCCTAATTCCTTCTTTTTCGTATCCGTTGGTATTCCATTTTCGTCCCAGCCCCTTAATCTATAATATTCAGGGAGCATCTTTGAAATATCTGTTACCTCTCCTTTTGAAGGACCTGTTTGTATTGACTCTTTTAACATCCTTTCAGGTAATGTATCATCATCTTTTGTATATCCAACCTCTATATTCCACAACCTTTCAAGATTCCATATCCTCTCGCCTGCTAAAAGTGCACTTTTTTCATCATAATCAAATCCTGTTGCTGATTTTAAGAGATTTGCAAAATCTGACAGTTCCATACCAAAGGTGGTGAAAAGACATGTTCCAGAAGAGTCAACTACAGCTGTAAGGTTTTGAAAAAGAATAGCAAGCTCTGCCTTTCCATCATATGAGAGTCTATCAACTGGTTCAGGGGCAAGAACCTCTGCTGCGATAGTATATCCACGGACATGGCATGCTCCTCTGTTACTTGTTGCATATTCAAGACCTATTCCTTTAATCGCGCGAGGATCATAGGCAGGGAATTCCTGCTTTTTTACACTCATTGAAAGTTCTGGATGACCATAAGATTCAGCAAGCCTATAGGATCCTAAAGCCATTTTATCTCCAAAACCTTCTCTTTTCCCTATCAATTCAACGGCTTTTACCATTGCTTCCCCGTTGCCAAAAACAAGATCAAATCCAACTTCATCCTTTTTAATATATCCCTTTTCAAAAAGTTCCATTGCACATGCAATGGTAGAACCTGTAGCAATGCCATCAAGGCCAAAAAAGTCGCAGAGATGATGAGCTTTTATTATTGCCTCCATATCATTTATTCCACACATGGCACCTAAAGACCAGATAGTTTCATACTCAGGACCTTCTCCTTCGCTTTTAAAAGACCCAGATTCAACCTTTGTTACTCTGCCACAGACTATTGGGCAACCTGCACATGCTTTATTTTTTGTTAGATAATGTTCTGCTAAATATTCTCCGCTGATCTTTTCAGCATCTTTCATATATGCATCCTGGGCATTTTTGTATGGAAAGCCTCCAACATTATTTATGATATTAACCAATACAGCAGTCCCATAAGATGGAAGACCTTGAGAAGCAACAGGATTTTCTTTTAGTTTTTTAAGAGCAGTCTCTCTCGCTTTTTTGAATGCTTCTGAATCATAAATTTCTGGTTTTTTTGGTTTTGTTGCTTTTACTACTATAGCCTTTACCATTTTTGAGCCCATAACTGCTCCAACACCTGTTCTGCCCGATGCCCTACTTTTATCTATCATCACTGAAGAGATTAAAGAAAGTTTCTCCCCTGCTGGTCCAATAGAGATACTCCTTGATTTTGGATATTTTTCTTCTAACTTATCTGTTACTTCTGATGTGGAAAGCCCCCAAAGGGAAGATGCATCTTCAATTTTTATATCATCATCTATTATAGAAATAAAAACAGGTTTTTCTGATTTTCCTTCAAGAATAACCATATCATAGCCAGCTCTTTTTAACTCCAATCCCCAAAAGCCACCCGCATTAGAACATGCAAGTGTATTATTTAATGGGCTTTTGGTTACCGTCATAACCCTATTACCTGATGGAGAGCCTGTCCCTGCTAAAGGTCCTAATGCAAAAAATATTTTGTTTTCATTAGAAAGAGGATCAACTTTGGGACCAACCTCCTCATAAAGCATTTTCCCTGCAAGACCTCTTCCTCCTATGTAATCTCTTGCCCACTCTTCGTTTATCTTTTCCTTCTTTATATCACCTGTTGAAAGATCAATACGAATGATAGAATTTGCAAATCCTTTCATAGCTATCCTCCTTATTTAAGTTATTTTAAACATATATCAAAAAAGAAAATCTTTTGATCTTTGATTAGATAATATCACCAAAATAAATATTGTCAATCTAATTTCTATATAACAGATCTAAAAAGATAATAATATATTAAAAATTTAGAAAAGTATTATTGACTATTTTTAACTAAAGATGTTATAATTTTCAAAATATTTTAATTTTTATCAATTTTTAAGGGAAAAGGAGCAAAAAATGAAGAAAATTAACCTTTATAGTATAATTTTGGGTGTTTTTTTAATATTTTCACCTATTTTATATGCTCAAGCATTGATTATTGATCATAGATGTACTGATCTATCTAAAATTCCTGTGGAGTGGATCAATCAAGCAAAATCAATGTTTCGGATACATTATGCACATACATCTCATGGAGAACAGATCATTGTTGGTCTTGAGCGTATCTATAACTCAAACACTCTATATAATTATAACTCTTCTTTTTGTTCCTTGCCAACTGATTCTAATACGTTAAATATCCTTGATGGTCAACCTTTACCATACTGTGAGACCTATATAACCCCTGATCTCTATTGGGAAACAACTGAAGGGATAAATAGGACACAAGCAACTATTAAT